>JBBQNS010000048.1:0-25174 GCA_038330175.1 Kiritimatiellia bacterium | reverse complement strand
TGCCGCGACCGCGTATAGTTCACTCTTATGCTTAGACGAAACAATCATCTTGAAGAACCGTATGCGGGAAATTCGCTAGTACGGGTCTGTGGGGGGTTCGGGCCGCAAGGCCCGAGTCTACCCGGAATTACGAAGTAAATTTCAGCAATCACAATATCACAAGCGAGCTTAAAACGTCAGCAAATATAGGCTTTGCGGACGACACGGAGGTCGTCCCTCCAGCTTGCTAGCAGCCTGTCGGGCTTGCACAGCTTTCGGACTCAACAGCCACCACCGTCGGAGACCGCCGGCTCCAAGGATTAAAAGCGCGGGCTATTCTCGGTGAATTAAGCAATGGGCAGCTCGTGACGCTTGTTTGCTGACGCAAACTATATTCTGGAGCCGGCGGTCTCCGCCGGTAGCCCCCCCGCAGACGCAAATCCCATTACTCTGTGCGCATAACTGCAAATGCGTTATGCGCAAATAGTCGGAGGGTTTTCGATTGTCTGCCCCTTTGACGCCTAAAGGATTCGGCGCATGAGGACATGCGCCGCTACAAGGGGGCAGGTTGTGTGCATTGAACCGGTGTAGCTGCGCGTGTCGGACTTGCACAGCCTTCAGACTCAACAGCCACCACCGGCGGAGACCGCCGGCTCCAAGGATTAAAAGCGCGGGCTATTCTCTGTGATTTAAGTAATGGCCAGCACGTGACGCTTGTTTGCTGACGCAAACTATATTCTGGAGCCGGCGGTCTCCGCCGGTAGCCCCCCCACAGGCGCGAAACCCGACAGGTTGCTAGACAGGCCATTTCCATCATCTTCTGGAGGGTCGTGCTCCGTCACGACCGGCTTCGCTGGAAGTTGTGCAAGAGCCTCGGAGGAGCTGGTTCTTTCGCCCTCGTGTGCTTCTGTTCAGAAATTTTCATTTTAGTTTCAGCTGAGTCTGGTTATGATCATTTGAACATTTTTGGGAAATTTCAATAGGAGGTTATGGTTTGAAAACTTTTGAGAAACATCAACGGGTTCTAACTTTGGTTGACGGGCGGTTTAACTATAAAGCGGTGGGCAAGAATCTGGGTTGGGATCGGATTGGCTTTACCCTCGGAACCCATCATGGTACGGGCAAGGGCGGTTTCGAATATTACACCCATTCCGGGGCTGAGCCTTTTGCATGTCAATCGGTTAACGCCATTCCCGACGGCCTGGAGATGTGTGGATCTTATGGCGCTCCCGGCCTTACGGAAACCATCGCTTTCCGCCTTCTCGACAACGGTGCCCTGCGGGTTGACCGGCGGATTACCAATACCGCAAAGGTTTCGCACGTCATTCGCAGTGCGGCTTCAGGCGGAGTCGGGGGAATGGGCGGGCCGGTCTTTACGGATAACCATATTTGGCGGGGGCGCTATTGCCATCTGGATAACGTGCGAACGGAGAAATTCCCCTGGTGTCGGCCGGAGTTTCCTTATGTACGGAACCTTCCCAAGAGCGACACGGTTTTCGGGAATCAGGAGAGTCTGGTCGTGCCTGCAATGATCCTGACCAACGATTCTTATAGTCAACTGCTGGTCGAGGGGCAGTTACGACAGGATCGAACGCGGGTATGCTGGACGCTCTCAGCCGGAGCGGGGCAAACGGTTCGAACTTACCAACAGGATTGGGCGATGGCTACAGGTGGGTTCGAGCTGGGGGCCGGCAAGAGTCTCGAGCTGGAGCCCATCTACTACCAGATTCATGAGAATACGCATCCGCAGGATGGCTGGAAGGACTATTTTGCGGCTGTGGCCGCTGAGAATACCCTGCTCGCCTCCGATGACATTTTGCTTTCAAAGGCTTTCTACTGCTCCTGGAACTATGGGGTTTTTGAAGACATTTCTGAGGAAAAACTCCTGAAGACCGCCCGTTTCATTGCCGGGCACATGCCCGACATGAAGCACTTTCTGATCGATGGGGGCTGGCAGAGCCCGGATGCGGTGACCTCCCCGAGTTGTGCCAATTTTTACCTACCGGAAGACCAGTGGCATGATTCCAAACGTTTTCCCAATGGGATGAAGACGATGGCCGATAAGATCCGGGTTACTGGCCTGACGCCGGCAATATGGTGGACCCCCTCGGTGGGGCTACACAGCTTATTGGCGCAGGAGCATCCCGAGTGGCTGGCAAAAGATGCCACCGGCAATGTCTTTCGGATTTGTGATTCCGGATTTCTTGACTATTCGTTGGCACCGGTTCAGGCCTATCTCCAGAAACTATTCACCATCCTGTTTAAACAGTGGGGCTATGAAGGGATGAAGATGGATTTCTGGAGTCAAAGCGTGGAATCGGAGACTATCCGCTATGCTACCGGCACCGGCGTCCAGTGGCGCGACTGGTTGCTCAGCACCATTCGTTCCTATCTGCCGAAGGATGGATTTCTCATGACCTGCGTGGCGGCCTCCATGGGGAATCCGTTCCTTGGTAAGGGGGCCAGTAGCTACCGCTGTTCTATCGACGTGGGTGCCTGTAGCTGGCGCGAGCATGTGACCGCTTCCGTCTGGAACCTGCCGTTGCTCTCGATTCCAGGCAATAAAACCTGTCTGCTCAATGTCGATGGCATGGGGTGGAATCCCAAACTCTCCGATGATGAGAACCTGCACCGCCTTACGTATGGTTTCATCACCATGGGCAGTCTCGAAGTGGATGGGCGTTTGGAAGAGGTGGCGCCGGACAAAATCGCACTCCTGAATCAGTTGATCGCCGACATGGATCGGGGTCATCCTGTTCACTGCCCTGATGAGGAGGCCTTTCAAGGACGCCCTCTGCCCAAGGTGCTTTTTGTTGATTATCCTGCTGGCAGCAAGACCGCCACGCGTGGTATTCGCAAGCACATTGCGCTCTTCAATTGGACCGATAAACCCGCTTATGCGGGCTATTCTGCGGCGGACTTGGGGTTGTCTGGAACCGTGAAGGCATGCAACTTCTGGACCCAGCAGGATGTCAGCTTTGCAGACGGAAATGTCTGTGAACTCCTGGCTCCGCATTCAGCGCGACTGTACGAAATCCGGTGTTGTTAAAAGTTGCTTTAAGGAAATTTATAATGAAGACATATCTCTCTCCAAGTCCGGCTGAATGGTGTATGACCGAAGAGGGTTTCTCCCCGGGACATCTGGCGCACTACGAGGCGATTTTCGCTCTGGCCAATGGGTATATGGGCGTGCGCGCTTCGCTGGAGACGAATACCCAGCTCGGAGATCCTGGCTTTTACGTTGCCGGGGTTTACGACCGGGTGCACGACTTGACCCATGAGATCGTCAATCTTCCCTGCTGGCTCGGGTTGGGAATCAACGTGGATGGGTTCCCGGTGGATTTGCGCAAGGGGACGATGCTGGAATACCGGCGTACGCTGGATATGAAGCAGGGGATCCTCTTTACTCACATGGTCTGGCGCGATGCCGGAATGCACACCACCCGGTTTGAACTTGCCCGGCTCGTTCACCAGGCGGACAAGCATGTGGCCTTGCAGTGGGGCTCCATGACCCCGCTGGATTACTCGGCGAATGTGGGCTTGACGAGTACCCTCGACGCCTGGGCGGTGAAATACGCTTCGCCTTCGGGGGTGGTTCGTCTGAAAGAAGCGACTCCCCGGGATCAGGGCGAAGGGGGTATTGGGCTGGCGGTCTCCACCTGTGCCTCGGGTATCCGTGTGGCTGTGGCTACCTGTGTTTCTGCGGCTGGCATGACGGGACGCCAGGTGTGTCTGGCGGATGATCGTATTTCTGAAGCCGTCTCCGTGACGGTTGAGCCGGGCAAGCCTCTCGCCTTTGAGAAGCGTGTGGTCGTTTATACCTCACGGGATGGCGCCCAACCCGAGGACCAGGCGTCCGCTGCACTCACCGTATTGGCGGGCCAGCCGTTGGCCTCTATCATCGAAAGCCATACTTTGGCCTGGGCTGCGATTTGGAAGAATGCCGATGTGCTGATTGAGGGCGATGAGCGCATGCAGAAAGCATTAAGATTCAACATTTTTCATCTCGCTTCTCTGGTCAATCCGGCTGATGACAGGGTCTCTTTGGGGGCCAAGGGGCTCCACGGCAACGGGTATGGCGGTCTGGTGTTCTGGGATACTGAGATCTACATGCTGCCCTTCTACACCCATACCCAGCCTGCGGCAGCCTGCGCCTTGCTGCAATACCGGCGCAACTTCCTTGAGGATGCGTGCGAAAATGCCAAGGCGCTCGGCCGCAAGGGCGCGTATTATCCATGGAACAGTTCACTCACAGGGCGGGAACGCTGCTGGCCGGGCTGGCAGGAACATGTGGGGGCCGATATCGCCTATGGGATCGCTTGGTATTCCCGAGCCACTGGCGATGCTGAATTCGAGTTGGGATCGGGGGCTGAGATTGTTATGGCCTCAGCCTGTTACTGGCAAAGCCGGGTTGAGTGCGACCCCGAAAAGGGCTATGTCATCACCGGTCTGATGGGGCCGGACGAGATCCATGGAAACATTCGCAACAACAGCTTTACCAACCAGTTGGTAAAATGGCATTTGGAGTATGCCCTCGAATTGGTCGAAACCTTGCGCGCCGCAGGACGCTGGGAGGCGCTGGCCGCGCGGCTTGGAATTGTTCCTGAAGATATTGTGCAATGGCGCCATATCAGGGATCACCTGTATCTGCGCTTTAATACCGAACTCAATATCCACGAACAGTTCGAGGGGTATATGGAACTCACGGAAAAGGAGATCGATCGAAGTTTGAGCCGTATGCAATATACCGGGCCGGTGCAACACTCTTTCAAGCCGACCAAGGTGGCGCAGCAGGCGGATACGGTGCTCATGTACTGGATGTTCGCCGAGCGGTTCGCCGCCGATGTCCGTCGGGCCGGTTATCTTTACTACGACCCTCGCTGTTCGCACACCTCCTCGCTCAGCCGTTGCATCTTCTCCGCCGTGGCTGCGCAGACGGGCATGGTCGACGAAGCCTACCGCCATTTTCTGCTTTCGGCTGAGGCCGACTTTGCCCCCGGCGCCGAGATGGAAAGTGAGTCCGGCATCCATGCGGCGAGCATGGGGGGCACCTGGCTGGCGGCGATCACCGGTTTTGGCGGCGCCTGTTTGCGCGGTGAAACGCTGGCGTTTCAGCCGCACCTGCCGGCGCACTGGAAGCGTCTGGCCTACTCCCTGGCGTGGCGCGGGGTGACGGTGGAGGTCGAGATCACGCAGGACGCCATGCGCTTGCGCACGCGCTCCGGGCGTGTGACGGCGAGCGTAGGCGGGGAGCGCCACGAAATCGAGCCGACGTGGACAGCCTGGCTGCCGCTGGGCGCCGCAACGGCGGGAACACCGGGCCTCGGGCGTCATCTTTGATCTTGATGGCGTGCTGGTGGATGCGGCGGAATATCACTATCTGGCCTGGAAGCAACTTGCCGACCGCATCGGCGTCCCCTTCAGCCGGCAGCGCAACGAGGCGCTGCGCGGCGTGGATCGGTGAATACGAGGCTCCCGTGCACTGGAAGCAGGGCGAAAACAAGATCACTTTTGCGATCAATACCAATCAAGGAGCTACCTGGGGCGTTGTGGCGAGGGTGATGAAAAAAGCATGATTTATTAAAGGAGGACAAGATGGCTAAAACTATGACTTGTGATTGGCAGAATCCCGCGTTGACCAACAGAAACCGCCTTCCTTGGGAAGGCGGTGGGGTTCAGCAAGGGGAGCCGCATTCCTGCCGAGTTCGACATCTCTTCGGTGGCTAAGTCGGGCGTGAACACTTTGGCTGTGCGCGTCTATCAGTGGTCGGATGGAACCTATTTAGAAGACCAGGATATGTGGTGGTTGAGCGGAATCTTTCGCGATATCTGTCTGCTGGCCATGCCGAAATTTCATGTCGGTTCGAACTTCGCATTATCCGGATGATCCCCGATGGTATGACCTGTGCGACCCATATGGCCTTTACCTGATCGACGAGTGCGACCTGGAGTCACACGGGTTCAGTCAGATCAAGGATTGGGCTGAAAACCCAACCGAGAATCCCGTCTGGCGCGATGCCTGTGTTGATCGTATGGAACGGATGATCGGGCGGGGTACGGAAGAAGATCTGCAAAAGCTTTTCGCGGGGAGGACGCCGGAGGGTGGGGGCCGTTTCACCGACAGGCCCTTTGTGCTCTGTGAATATGCCCATGCCATGGGCAATGGTCCCGGCGGGCTCAAGGAATACTGGGAGACGATCTACCGGTACGAGAACCTGATGGGCGCTTTTGTCTGGGAATGGGCGGACCACGGGATCCGGCGGAAGGCCGCGAATATTTTGTTTATGGCGGAGATTTCGGGGATGTGCCGAATGACGCTAATTTTGTATGCGATGGCTTGGTTTTTCCGGATCGTCAGCCATCCCCCGCCTTGCTTGAGTTGAAGAAAGTGATCGAGCCGGTACGGGTTGAGGATGTTGACTTGAAGGCGGGCAAACTCACCCTGCACAATCTTTATGACTTCGCCAACCTGAACCGGTTCAATCTGGCATGGACTGTTATGGTTGATGGGACGCCGATTCAGTCGGGGCAATTTCAGATCCCCTCGGTTCATGGCCGAAAGAGCAAGACGGTTGTGCTTCCCTATACGCTGCCCCGGCAGGTGTTGTCAGGCGCAGTGTGCTATCTGAACCTTTCCTTCAGACTGGCCGCCGATGAGGCTTGGGCGTCGGCGGGCTATGAGTTGGCTTGGAGTCAGTTTGAACTCCCGGTCAACGCGCCCGCGGCTCAACTTGTCAGTGTTTCGGGGATGACGCCGCTGCTGTTCGAGGAAAGCGCAACGGGACTCTGTGTCAAAGGATCGGATTTTGATTTTTCGTTCGATAAGGTTCGGGCTGTGATCTCGTCATGGCGGCACGGGAACCGGCCGGTGCTGAAAACCGGCCCACGGCTTAATTTCTGGCGGGCGACGACGGATAACGACCGGGGTTGGACGAATGCCAAACCTTGGCGGGATGCCGGGTTGGATCGGCTTCAGCACAGCACCGGGTTGAAGGTGTTGAGGTGGAGTCCCTGGCCGGCGGAAAGGCGCTTCGAATCAAGGCGAAAGTCCGTATCGCCCCCCCGGTATTGGCTCATGCCTTTTTGTGCGAATATGTCTACACCCTTTTTGGTAGCGGGGATCTGCTGGTGGAGGTCCGGGGTGAACCCCAGGGGCTTTGGCCCGACACCACTCTGCCGCGGATCGGGTTGGAGTTGGCCTTGCCCGTGGAGGGCGATCGGGTTCAATGGTTTGGGCGTGGGCCGGGTGAAAGTTATTCTGATACCAAGCTGGCTAACCGGTTCGGACTTTGGAAAGCCGGTGTCGATGAATTGTATACCCCCTATATTTTTCCTCAGGAGAATGGCAATCGTACGGAGGTGACATGGGTAAGCTGGGCCGACCGGGCAGGGACGGGATTGCTGGCAGTTGGGGCGGCGCTGGCTGCACCCAAGCCCGTGCAGTTTCATCACGGTCGCAAGGATGCATCATTCTGCCCGGATGCAGACCCGGCGTTGCTGGATGCCCTGTGGAATGTGGCCGTGATGCCGGGAGAGGAATTTGCTGCTGCGTTTACTGAAGTGGAGCGGGCCTATCGCCTGGCGGCTGCTTCCTCGTGCGTCGAGCTCCTGATCCACAACGAAGGCCATCGCGTGGATGTAGAGGCTGCGCTCACGTTTATTGAAAGACACCTGAACTGCACCTGACCGGCATGCTCACCGGATCACAAGACCTGGCCACCCACTGCTGCCTTTCACTCCACTATGGATAGACGGGATAGACAGGATGGAGACGGGGCGCAGCAAAGAAAAATACCTTGAACCCATGACCTAATTTGTGTGATTTTGGAAAGAATTATGGATCACTCAATTGATTTTTCACCGGATCGCTGGGAACGGGTAAAGGACGCACACCGCTCATGGTGGGCAAACGAGTTGGAACGGCCGCTGATTCATGTGGCTCTGCATGGGGCCCCAAGTTTGCGCGCACCGGCCAGGCATTCCTTCCAGCAGTTCACATCTTGCTACAGCGAGTCTATCGCTGCCGAAGAGGTGGTAGATTCGTGGGATGCCCAACTTTCAACCTGCCGCTGGCTGGGGGATGGGTTTCCCAATATCTTTCCAAATTTCGGACCCGGCGCCCTGGCGGCTTTTTTGGGATGCCGTATGGAAAACGGGGTGGATACGGTTTGGTTTCATCCTCCGGCCCCCTGCGACTTGAAAGACCTTCACCTTGTTCTTGACCCTCAGAATTCCTCCTATCTCCGGGTACGGGATATCATGGCCACCGCCGCGCGCCGGTGGGCAGGAAAAGTACAGGTTGGTATGACGGACATCGGCGGCAATCTGGATGTTGTTTCCTCTTTCCGTCCGAGTGAACAATTGCTCATGGATCTTTATGACTGTCCGAGCGAGGTGAATCGCCTGGCATGGGAAGTACACCGAGTATGGTGGGAGTCCTTCAACGCCCTGGACCAGACGACGCAGCCGAATCCAGGATATACGACCTGGTGCCCGGTGCTCTCGGAAGCGCCCATGTACATCCTGCAATGTGATTTTTGCTACATGATCGGGCCAGATATGTTTGATGAATTCGTGAAGCCGGAGCTAGCCGCCTCTGCAAAACGGCTCAAGAATTCCATTTACCATCTTGATGGCCCCGGCCAGCTGGTGCATTTGGACAGCATCCTGACGATCCCCGAGCTGGGGTGTGTTCAGTGGATCCCGGGTGCCGGACAACCGGAAAAGACGGACTGGCCGCAGGTTTACCGGAAAATCCACGCTGCGGGTAAAAAAATCCAAGTCTACGGACTGGATGCATTGGATGTCGTAGCCCGGCACATAGGAACCGCCAAAGGCATTGTCGCCATTGTCAATGCCCCTGTGAGTGAGGAGTCGTCAATCCGGGAACGCTTGAAGCATTACGACGTTACGCCCTGAAGCCGCCATCAGCATGTTGTTCCTGCCCTGCAAAATCCCCTCCTCGGATTGATTTTTTTTGGCCTTGGGTCAATCGGTTGTGTTGGTTTTTGTAGAGACAGAAAGAGAAATGACAACTAGTTCCTTACGACTTGAATCAATCGAATTATGGTCATGATTTGGACAAAAAAAGAGTTTGAACAGAAGCTCGCGAAGACCGCAAAGGAGGGAATGTTTACGCCTTCCGTCTATGTCCGGAAATACCGGACTCCGGCGGACATGTCGGCGAAAATGCCAGGTGTTTGAATTCCAAAAATAATGCGGTTGCGGCGTACTCGCCGCAGCCGCATTTGCGTGCTTCTGTTCAAAATCTTCCTCTTGGTTCCGGCTAAGCCGGGTTAGGAGTATGCTTATGGCGAATCTAAAACGGTATGGATCAGATTCTTACCCGCCATCGCGAACGGGTTTACACGAACCAGGAATGGTACCCCATCTATTTGCATCCTTTCTGCCAAATTGCATTTTCCGGTGCAGGGTAAGTAAAGACCCCTACGGAAGTGATTATGTTGCCCGCGTCACTCGCGAGCTGGGTGATGCCGTCGCAATGGTCGTCGCGCAGGTGGGTGGCGGAAATCAGTGGGCAGCGCAGAATGAGTTACACGCCGTGGTTATCGATATCCCGTCAGTGCGCGCCTGACTGCTGTTCGGTGCGGCTGATAATCATATCCTGCCAGTTTTTGGCCAGCGAGGCGAAGCGCGCTGACCAGCCCGAGACGCGTACGGAAAGGTTTGTGTATTTTTCAGGATTCGCCTGGGCCTCGCGCAGCAGCGCATTGTCAACCACATCGATCTGCATGAAGATGCCGCCGAGCTGGACGAAGGTGCGCATCAGCGCGGCGAGAGCCTGCAGACCACTTTCGCCTTGGACGGAATAGGGTATTATTTTTAAGTCGAGCGCGGTGCCGCAGGGCAGGCGGCTGAAGTCCACTGCGCAGTGCGAGCGGATAACGGCGGTGGGGCCTTGCCGGTCGGTACCGGGCGAGGGAGAGAAGTTTCCCGCCAGCACGTCACCCTTGTGATGGCCGGAAGCAGCGGCGGTGCGGTGTGGCAGGAACGCCGCCCCTTCGCGGCCGAAGGAGCTGATGCCTGCCGGGCGCAGGACGCCATGGCGTTCGCGTGTCGCACCGACAAGACCGGTGTAGTCGTTAAAAACTTGCTGCATGAGCGTGTCTGCCTCGTCGCTGTCATTACCATAGAAGTCGAACCGGCTCCGGATGCGGTGACGCAGGAGATCGTGATTCTCCCAGTTGGATTTGAGGATGCCAGTCAATTCATCGAGGGTCAGTTCATTTTTCTCGTAAACCAGACGCCGTATCACGAGTAGACTGTTGACCACGTCGGGTAGGCCGCCGACATGGGGCGAGCGCACGGTGTAGGTCGGTCCGCCCTGGGTGTAGCTAAGGCCACGCGCGATGCAGTCGTCCACCAGCAGCGATGCAAGTGGGCAGGGGAGGTCATAAAAGGGGTTCTGGTCGAACAGTGATTCCACGATCGTAGCCATCCGCTGGTGGAATGCCGCATAGAGCGATTCAAAATCCGGGAATTTGGCCGGGGTCGCCGCATCCGGTTCAGTCGACGATAATCCCAGCACCTCCTGCAGTAGCAGCAGGGCATCGAAGGGCTGATAGCCGAAGGAGGTTTTTCCGGGAATGAGAATCTCCCAGCAACCGTCATTGGCGTAGTTGCGGGCTTCGGCGAGTGGATAGCCGAATTTAATCAGGGAGGGGATGATCCGGTCGTCGTTGTATACGGCGACAATGCCGCCGCCGAGACGTTGAATCTGCGCCACGCGCCGCAGCAGACAGTCCGGGGAGGACGCGGAAAGACGCACGGCGATCGGAAAATCGCTGATATGCAGTTCCTCGACCACATCGAAGACCAGATCGGTGACTTCATTCAGGACCGATGCGCCGTGCTCGTCTACGCCCGCGAGGACGATGTTCTGGTAGAACTGGGCATCCCCGCTCTCGCCGCGGCCTTGGGTGGTGATCCATTCGCAGCCCTTGATCCAGAAATGCGCCAGCAACTCGCGGGCCTCGTCGAGGGTGATCCTCCCGCAGTCCAGATCGCGACGAAGAAAGGGGCCGAGCATGTAGTCGAGGCGGCCAATGCCGCTCCAGTTACCGCAGAGACGTTGAAAGTTCCAGAGAAGCCAGAGTGACTGCAGGGCTTCGCGGAACGTCGTGGGCGGATTTTCGGGGACGTGCCGCAGTGTGGCGAGCGTCTCGGCGTAGTGACGCTGCTCATCGCCTTCGGATTCAACCACGAGCCGTTCCAGCGCACGGACATAACGCGCATGCCAGGTGCCGAGGGCGTCGAGGCAGACGCGCATCGCCTGGAGCAGCCGCTGGCCCGCCTCGTCCAGTCCGCTGCGGCGCAGGCGTGTGTCAATCGTCTCGCGAATACCGAGGCAACCGCTATGCAGTGCCTTCTCGAAACCGAGCGTGGTGTGGCTGACCGAGTGGAACTCGGTCAGCGGAGTGCGGTGCCAGGTGGCTTCGAGCAGGGTGGCGGCACCGGCCAACCGTTCGCCGGGAAGGATACGCAGCGGGGCCTGTTCCGCAATCAGGCGCACCGCTTCGGCGTACCGGTCGTCCGCCCATGGGTGCTGTTCGAGAAATTTCGGCGCGATCTCGAACGTCGCGGTCTGCATCGTGCGGCCGATCTCGCCCGAAAGGTAGCGTGCGGCCAGCGCGCGGGTCGCGGGGGATAGGCGTGACGCCCCATGGAACGGCGTGGCAACACCAAACCCGGTTGCGTTGAGAAGATCTTCCGACGATATCAGAGACGGAAGCGATGAAGGGGCCATATGATGATCCTCGTTGTTGAGACTATACCGTTGTGAAAGAAAATGGCGCTTCATGCCGGTTTGCCGAATGCATGCCGGTCTCGCCGTGCCACTGGAAGCCGATGATCCGCTGTGAAGTCGGTAGTGGGCGGTGATGAATTGCCTCGAAAAGCATTCGAGCCATACTGATTCCGCTCCAAAAGAAGCCTTAACAAGAACTACTGCCAAAGTTTACTATTAATTCTTATTTTGACAGAAAGTGTGTGTAAATGCAACCTGCATTTGATTCTACTCAGCAATTGTCATTATGGCCTTGTCCGGTCAATTTTTCTCGGAGCGGAACGTGTAAACGTTCCGGAAATGCCCGGAATCGTCACCGATGCCACTCCCCAAAAGTCATAATGACAATTGCTGGATTCTACTGAGGCTCTTGCAAAACCTCCAGAGAAGACGGTCGTGACGGAGCACGCCCCTCCAGAAGATGATGGAAACGGCCTGTCTTGCAAGATGGAGGGACGACCTCTGTGTCGTCCGCAGGGTTTTGCAAGAGCCTCTACTAAGAGTGGAATAATGAGGAGACGGAATGATTATTAGTCAGTTCGCTTGAGGCACGGAGACACGGAGACATTCTAAAATACTTAACGGCAAGTAAAAATGTTGCGTTTATTTCGTCCATTCGAGTACTCATGGTCAAACCCCAACGTAGGGCACGTCGCAAGCGACGGCCCTAAACCCAAAACCTCGCCTAAGAGGCGTTCCGGCCACGATGAACTCACCTGATTCACCCTGAATACAGGGTGTATGGGAGATCTCAGGGAGACATCCGATTGCTTAGGCGAGGATTTGGGCTAAGGAAGTGACCTTGTGTCGCGATTGTCGGCACCAAGTGGACATCGCGCGCAAGCGCTGCTCCTACAAGTTGTATATTTCGCTTGTTTCAATTCTGGCAACTGTTATATTTTCTTACGTTTTTAAATATAACAGAGGCTAGTATTGAAATCAAAAAAACCAGAATCCCAGCGGGTGGCCCGGAAGCCGGATGTTCCCTGTAAAGATATTGTTCACAGTCTGCGACAACAGATTTTGGACTTTAAGTTGAACCCGGGCGATCGGCTCCCTTCGAATGCCCTGTTGCAGCGCCAGTTCAGGACGACGCCCGTGACCGTGCATCGGGCAGTGCAATGCCTGGTTGCGGATGGATACCTGCGCACCAAGAACCGGGTCGGCATCTTCGTGGCGGAGCATCCGCCTCACGTCTCCCATTTCGCGATTCTCTTTCCCTGGAGTCTGGTTCACACGCCCTCCCAGTTCTATCGGGCAATCCAGAAAGAGGCCGGTAAACTCCAGCAGCCAAATCGTCATGTCTCGCCCTTCTATGGTGTGATGGACGATTCAGGTGGGGCGGACTATAGCCGCCTGTTGCAGAGTGTGGACGCGCATCAGTTGGCGGGGCTCATCTTTGCGTTCAGTCCTTGGGCACGCCTGCTTTCATCTCTCGCTCAGGGGGCGGGTCTGCCCCGTGTTGGGATCATGATGGCAGACCCAAAAGCTGGATTTCCAACGGTGTATCCTGACCTCGTTGGCTGGCAGAAGCGCGCCTTTGAGCGGCTAGCGGCCTTGGGCCGAAAACGGGTCGCCATTTTGATGCTCGGTTCGGAGTGCGGCACAGACAAGGTCGTGGCGCGGTTACAACAAGAGGCGCGGCGGTATGGTCTGGCCATCCAGCCGGCGTGGGTCCAAGCGGTGCATTTAGATGCGGCGGCATGGGCGGCCCAGGTTACGCAGCTCCTCTTACTGCCTAAAGCCCCAGAGCAGCGACCCGATGGGCTCCTCATTATGGATGACAACCTCGTTGCGCCGGCTACTGCGGGTGTGGCGGCATCGGGATTGAAGGTGCCGCGCGAACTTACGATTATTGCCCAGACGAATTTCCCCTGGCCCACCCCAAGTGCGGTTCCCGTTACACGGCTCGGGTTCGACATCACCCGACTTGTGGCAACCTGTCTGGAACAGATTGAAGCGCTACGTAATGGCGAAATGCCGATCAGCCATACGGCCATTCCGGCTGTGTTTGAAGAAGAAATTCACGCATGAAGGTCATGTAAAAAATTTAAAGTTAATCATAGTCCCATAATAGACTAGACGTGATCGGGGAGGTCGCGCGCTATGAGCGCGACATTCTCCGGCGGGCTCATAGCGCCCGCCCTCCTGTGTTCATGTCCAGACTATTTCGGGAAGTAATAATAAAATGGAGGACGTTAGTTATGCAACATGAATGGATGAACATTGGAGTGATGGTCGGTGTGTGTGTCGCGGTGATGATGCCGTCAGAGGGGAGGGCGCAGCCTCCAGGCGACTTGCCTCAGCCGGCCCTGGTTCTCCCTTTGGGGCGAACGGCCTACTTTGTCGGTGAGAAGGTTCCGTTGGCGGTGAGCGGCGTGGATGCCTCCAAAGAAGTGCGGCTCGAGGCTATCAATGGCGATGGCCGCATGACACTCTACAATGGCAAGCCTTCCACGCTATTACTGGATACCTCTCTGTTGGCTCCGGGCGACTATTCGGTTGAGGTCAACGGCGTAGCGGTTCTGGCTCGTCTGACCATCACGAGTCCGCTCAAGAAGTCTGCAGGATCCATGCAAGATGAATGGGTGCCTGCTGAGCCACAGTTGGATAACACAAAAAAATATACGGCGACAGAACGGGCTGAGGCCATAGGGAAACAAGGCGATTCAGTCCATGCGATTTTTCGTGAATCCGGGTTGAGCGCCTGTGTCGCCTTGGGGGCAGAGGACATGGGGCAGGCCCATAGCCTGGATACCCTGGCGAGGTCGGGTGCAATCATGCTGGTGAATCCTGACACGCGGCCGACGAGTTTCCTGCCGGTCGGAAATAGCCAGGAGGAAATTGACGGGATGAGCCAGCGCATGATTTTGACCGCCCAGGCAAATGGTCGGTATCCTAATTTTGCCGGCTTTTGTTTCGGGTGGGACACGACCGGCTACGCCGTCGGGGGGCGGCGCATGTTATTGACCTATTGGGCCTGGGGCGACAAAACCGATGCCTTGCGCACCTACATTGACCGGTTGGATAAGCAGAAAACCGATGAATTCACGAAACGAACAGGCCTGAAGCCGGTGACCGAGGAGGAGTACATCTCCTACCTGCTCTCCATCAAACGCCCGGAATTTGCCACGGCCATCGATTTGACGACCAAAGTCTGGCTGGATGAACTTGCACCGGTCATGAAGCCTTTGGCTCCCGCTGAGTTGGCTGCGTTTGATAAGCGGTTAGCGGCGTGGTCGGGATATTTGATGGGGCTGTACAATGAGTGTTATGGCGCCTATGTAAAGAATTTGGCAGCGGTTGATCCAACGCTGCGCCATTCGAGTAGCGTTCAGTCTGATCATTGTCCTGTCCGCCAGGGGCAGTATTTCCCGTCGGCCTACGAGCCGCTTGATTTTCGTTACCAGTCGACTTGGAATGACCAGATTGGCGGGCCCGACTATCTCTACCAGGGGTTGCTGGTGCAGGCGCTGTTGGCGATGGGGCGTGGCGACAAACCGATCTGGATCAGTAACGCGATCGGTGCCGCCCATGGGAGGGCAAGCTATCCTGGTAAATTTGTGCGGGTTGCGGCGCATGGTCTCGCATACGGTGCGTCGGGGATCGGGTTTGCGCTCGAGGGATTCAGTAACATCCTGGGCGGGATGAACCCTGCGACGAATTGGAAGAACATGAAGGGCCAGAGTGGTGAGGCAGACGTTCTTTCGGGTCGCGACTTCATGGATCGGTTTGCCGGTTTGACCGTTGAGGGGCGCGGGGATCATGGCGTCGGTATCCTCTGGTCGAAGACGCAATATTCCCGCCAGCACGTTACCATGGGGTTCGGGGTTTCTGTGTATCAGGTGTTGGTGGGGCTGACACGGCTGGGCTACACCCCGCGTTTTGTGACGGATGAAGAACTGGCGGCTGGCACGGTGAACGATGTGAAGGCCATTGTCGTGCTTGGCCAGACCTTCCCGTTCCCGGCTAAGGTCCAGACAGGGCTAGAGGCTTTTGTGAAACAGGGTGGGCGGGTTTTGGTGGATGGCAATACGACGGTTTCCATTGCAGGGGCGGTGAAATTGGATCATGCGTATTCCTTCTCGATGCCCGGAAAGCCACACAACTGGGGTTCCCCGAACATGGTTCGTGGCGAGAATGAAACCGTTTTATATGAGCGCTGGCATCCCCAGAACGCCAAGGCTCTGGCGGCGGCCCTCGGCGACACGGGGCGCGGGGTCCTGAAGTCGGACGCAGGCGACCGGGCGAAGATCAGCCTGATGCAGTTGGACGGCGGTCGGGAGGCGCGCTACGTGGTCGCTGTGAACGATTCCTGGGTGGAAACACAGGCCGATTGGTTTCAGGTGAAAGAGCGCTTGCTGCCCTGCAATGGTTTTGCTGGCGGGATGCTCTATGACTGTACAGAGGAACGGCTGGTCGGGACGCTTGCTCCGGTGGAGTGTGATCTTTCCGCGACGATAGCCCGGGTGTACGCAGTGCTTCCGCGGGGGCTGGAGTCAACGGCGCTGGCCGTAACTCAGAAAATCCATGCGGGCGAACCGCTGGGCGTGAGCGTGGCGTTTTTGGATGCCGACAAGAAACCTTTGGAGGCTGTGCTGCCATTCCATGTGACCGTATTGCGTCCGGATGGCAAGATTTATCAGGAGTTTTACCGAGCCACCCCACGGCCGGGACGCTTCACAATGGAATTACCTTTAGCGCGGAACGTCCCGGTCGGACGCTGGACGGTATCGATCCGTTGCCAGCTGACGGGTGAGAGCACGTCGCTACCTGTGGAGGTGGTCGCTGCGGAAGTGGCAAGCCCGGCCGTAGCGTGGGGCCCATCGGTTGTCGTGCGAAACGGCGAGAGCGTTGCGAAAGCGCTGGCCAAAGGGAGCACCGTGGTGATCCCGATCTTTAGCTCAACCAATGCGTATTCCGCCTGGGTCAAGGCCTCCGCCGAGAAGGCCAAGGCCGTGCTGTCGGCTCGTGGGGTGAAAGTTGAAATCCTTGAAAATCCGGTCATCGGAACCTATCACCTCGGTTATGCGTTGAGTGACACCCAAAAACTGGATAACGCGAAGGTGGACGCCGGCACGGCGATCGGGAAACTGAGCCGAGAGACGGTGAACAGAAACGATTGGTTCAGCGGGTTGAGTGGCTGGCGGTGTTCAAAGACCGTATTGCTCCTAGATGTGGCGACTCCGGGTGGTGGGCAGCCGATGGCGGTGGCGCTAGACAAAAATGGGATGTTGTGGCCTTCAGTGACGGCGGATTTTCCGGGAGCTGGAAAGGCTGTGGTGCAGGGGGTTGACTGGGCATTCGGCCCACGTGAAACAGCCATTGTGGTGCAGGCGGCGGATGCCGAAGGGCTGATGGCGGGCGTGATGTCGCTGGCAAAATTGCCTGCAGATGAGCTGACCCCCGGCATTCGCTTGGTCAAGGATCAGATGTGGAAGGAGTACCATGTAGGTGGGAACCCGCCGCAACCTGAATTAAAGAAATTGACGGATAAGGGGCTCGTGTCCCGACAGGATCCGAACCCCTTTACCATGATGTTCCCAAATGGAGTTCGTCCGCCGGAAGAGGGGAAGGTTGTGCACCCTGAGATGAGTGAACTCGTTGCAAAACCTGTACCAATTGTTTTTAGCCCGCAGGACTTCGTGCTACATTATTTCATCGACGGGAAGCCAGTGGAGACGGAAACTGTCCGCTTTCTTGTTCCTGACCTACGTTTTTCCGAGGCGATCATGGTCGTCGCGGAGGTGAAAGAGGCGGCCAAGTTCAAGATTGCCGCAGCGGGAGTGTTTCGTTACTCCGACCGAAAGCCCTGCTGGCAGGCCCAGTGGGAGGATATCATTAGTATGCGGGAAAAACTGATTCCCAAGGAGCGGAAACCGATCGAGTTCGAGGTTATGGTGAATGGCAAACGGCTCGGCAAGCTGGTGGCCGTGAAACAGGAAAACAAGGATGTCCAGGTCAGTATGAATCCGCCCACGAAAGTAAATGAAGAGGTTGTGACCCGGTGCGAGGGCGAGATCGAACTCCCTACCGGTCGGGCGGAGATCATGTTGATCAAACGTAACATTGTTGACGGGACGCTTGAGGCTGTGGGTGTGGGCGCTGAGCCCGTCCTCCCCTTACCGCCGCCCGCCGCCAAGAAATAAGACCGGTTTATTGGAACATACGTTGTTTTGTTGCGAACTTTAAAATAAAGAGGCTCTTGCAAAGCCTCCAGAGAAGACGGTCGTGACACGACCCTCCAAAAGATGCTGGAAACGGCCTGTCTTGCAATATGGAGGGACGACCTCCGTGTCGTCCGCAGGGTTTTGCAAGAGCCTCTAAAGAAGTTGTCAGTTTGTTGCCTGGAGATTGAGAGACAAGGAAAATATGCTGAATAATGTGATTAGACTGGGCGCCACGCGCTTGGAGCTGGATGTTCGTGATGGCTGGTTGATGAGCTTAGGGGGTGTGGACGTGGCAGGAACGCCCCTGCGGAATCCTGTTAACCGGTTCCTGCCCTGGTTCGACTCCTATGAAGGCGAGGTGTTCCGGCGTTTTGCGCTGAAGGGGATCGAACAGCGTGGCGACGAGACGGTGCTCATGACCCGTGCCTTCAGTGATCCGGATACCATGTTCCGTGAGCGTCGGGACTGCTCGGGGGACCTCATCTTTCGCGGGGTCAGTTGGGATGCTGCTCCCGTCGAAACGGATTTGCGGATCGTGTTGAAACCGGCGAGTACCGAAATTGATGGACGCCTTTTCACGGGCTTCACATATTGGTTTGAGTACGATGGAGGGAGCCTCCCCATTCACCGCCTTCTGGATCGGCAGACCTGGGAAGTTGGCGGCAACCTTGACGACGTGACCGTCTGCGTCCGGAACTGGACGCACGCCCCGGCAATCCGGATCACGGCGGATAACAATTTCTCAACAGGTGCACTGGGCGTCGATACCAGCGCCGTCGCCTTCCCTGGAAATCTCTGGGGCCGCTGGTCGCTCCTACCGGCTTTCGATTTCCAGTATGGCCGGGCGGGCGTGCTGGTCGGGTGGTTCGACCAGGTCTCCCTCATCCGTTCGTTGCTCGAAAGCCATCCGGGTGAAAACTGGTTGCGGTGCATGGATATGCATGGCTTTGAACAGGCGAACCAGATTCGCACCAATCCCAAGTCAATCCTGTTTTCGTCCGAGCCGGCCGATGACATAGACGCCCTGAACCTGTGGACCCGGATCCATGATCAAGAACAGAAAAAGGCCTGTACGCAGCTTGGCATCAAGGCGGATCCGCCTCCGCAGATTTGCTTCGATGATAATGTCTGGGCAAATTTTTGTTTCGATTCGACCTATGAGCCGGTAGTCGATGTCGCCGCTGAATTCGGTGGAGAATATGTTTTCATCGATTCTGTTTTTGAGAACGGCGAGACGTATCAGAGAACGTTGAATAAGCTGGTTCCGCCGGAAACTCAGAAGGGTACGGTTCTGGAGAAGTGTACTCACGGGCACATGTGCTTGACGATAGATTTCGATGTTTCCCAGCCTGCGGGCGGTGAGGAAGGGCTGAAGCGGATGTGCGAGCGGGCTGAAGCCAAAGGGGTTCGCATCATGTCCTGGGTGGCGGCCCACGTCTGGCCGCGCACAAATTTGCTCAAGGATAAGAAATTAGGGCATGGCTCGTGCGGGGTCATTGCCGCCAAGGAGTCCGGGTACCATCCGGATACGGGCTATCCGGGCGACTGCTGGCCGCTCAACCTCAATGCCCCGGTGGCGGAAAGGCTGCAGGAATCTGTGTTAGGTATATGCGATCGCACCGGGCTGGCCGGTTTTCTGTGGGATTCTTTCAGTAACCTCGGCTGGTGGCATGTCGACTACTCGTCTGGCACCATGCGGCCGCAGTGGGACCGTGTGGCTGCAATCTACGCCAAGTGGGTGAACGCCGGTATTCTCATTCGTCCTGAGGCGATGGTTGCGTTTTCGAATCATTCCTGCGTCGGCATGGTTGGGGGCAACCACTATCCGGCTGGGCTGCTGGCCGGATACGGTTACAATACGGCCATCAGTCTGCCGTCCGACGAGGAGGAGGCGCTCATTAAGGGGGAGAAACCCATCGATCTTCTATTCCAATGGGTGGCACACAAGCACGTCCCTCCCTTCCATTTCCACCGCGTACCGCGTACCTCGTGGGATCCGAAGAGTGTGGCAGAACTCAAAGAATTGATCCGGCTGTATCGAAAATACCGGCATATCATGTGTGCCCGGACCGTTTTGAAAAATGACGCGGGCGTGCTGTGGAAAAACGATAGCGGGGAAACCTTGTTCTTCAGTTTCAAGGAGCAGCTACCCTTCGGCGACCTAATGGATGCGGGCACCGACCTGCTCGTGAGTGCTGGCCTGCAGGCGAATCATATCTATAAATCGATTTGACAATCAGCGTAAATTTCCTAGGATTATTCCCGCAAAATCTGCCAGTTCAAGTTGATTGGCGGGCCTCTTGTGAAGAGGTTAGAGGTTAGGGTTAGTGGGTTTCAGGAATAAAAGAGAATCGACAACTAGGAGTATCTTTATGGCGAATCTAAACGGTATGGATCAGATTCTTACCCGCTGGCGTGATGAAGTTAAGCGTAAACAACGTCGGATCATCTCCTTTGACGAGACGGTGGACATCAAGATCAAGTCGCTGAAACGCTGGATTGCCATCAGAACCGAACCGGTTACCGGCTGGGAGTTTCGAGAATTTTGTTACACCCGCCATCGCGAACGGGTTTACACGAACCAAGAATGGCGCCCCATCAGTATCGGCGAGACGTGGGGTGGGCCCGACGTTAGTGCCGAGTTCCGCTGCAACGCCCGTATGCCTCAAAGCTTCAAGGGGTGCAAAGTGGCGCTGAAAATCTATTTCGGTGGCGATGGGCTTTTGTACATCGACGGTCGCCCGTATCATGGTCTGGATCCTTTCCGTGACACGGTGTCCCTTACCGATTGTGCCACCGGTGAAGAGACCTATCAGTTCACCGCCGAGAGTTACATCTTCTGGCATTTTGGCGAATCGGAAATTAAAACGTTTGAGTGTTCACATTTCGCGGTCATCGACCAGGCGATGCACGATATCTATTGGGATTTTCAGGCGGCGTTCAATGTCATGGTGGATGCTGCTCAGGATCCCGACGTGGTGGCCTTGCTGGAGAAGGGGATGGCGGAAGCCGTGGCGTTTATTGATCAGAATGAGGCCAACGCGGATCGCTTTCGCGCCAATGCCCGTCGCGCTGGCGAGGTCCTGCGCAAAACGATCTATGAGAGTGATCGCTTCAAGATGCCAGGGTTGATTCATTTGTCTGGTAACTCACACTTGGATGTGGTGTTCCTCTGGACGCATGCCGAATTTGTTCGCAAGTTGGGACGGACCAATGCGTCCACCCTGCGCCTGATGGAGCAATATCCACAGTACACGTTTTCGCAGAGCCAGCCGCTGATGTATAAGGAGATGAAGGAGCTTTACCCGACGATGTACCAAGAGGTGCAACAGCGCGTTAAAGAAGGCCGATGGGAAGTCATTGGAGCCTCCTGGGTGGAGCCTGACTGCAATTTGATTTCTGGCGAATCCTTCACGCGGCAAATGCTGCAGGGCATACGTTTCATTGAGAAGGAATTTGGGGTAACGCCTCGCACCTGCTGGTGCCCGGATGTGTTCGGTAACGCGTGGACCATGCCGCAGATCCTGGTTCGTTGCGGCCTGAAATATTTCGTCACACACAAGATGGTCATCTGGAACGACACCAACCCCTGGACCAAGAATACGTTCTGGTGGCAAAGTCCGGATGGGTCGCGAATTCTATCGCTGGTGCCGGCCACTCATTTCATTGGTACGATCGAGCCGGATCACATGGCCAAGCATTGGGCTGCGTTTTCAGATAAGAAAACGATCGGCGAGAGTCTTTACAACTACGGCTGGGGCGATGGTGGCGGTGGGCCGGACGTGGAGATGCTCGAATATCTCAAGCGCTATCAGGATTTTCCGGGCGTTACGCCCGCGAAACCCATTACCATTGAAGGAGCCCTCGATAGTATTGCCAAGAAAGCGGCTCAAACCGATTTGCCGATCGTCAATGACGAGCTTTACCTTGAGGAGCACCGCGGCGTTCACACAACCAAGGCTCGACTCAAGAAGCTGAACCGGCGCAGTGAACGACTTTACCGGCAGGCGGAGCTGTGGGCCAGTCTGGCGTCAGGTAGTTATCCGCAAAAAGCGTTGAACGAGGGCTGGATAGAAATCCTAAACAATCAGTTCCATGATTCGCTTCCTGGCTCGCATATTCCTCCTGTCTACCTGGACTTGCTCGAAGCGTATGATCGGATCCAGGCTACAGGTCGGCAGGTTTTGCAGGATGCGTTGAAACAAATTGCGACGAACGTTGACACCAGCGGCGCTGGCCAGGCGGTCGTGGTCTTCAATAGTCTGCCCCAGACACGCCAAACCGTGGTTGCCGTCGAGCACGCGAAGGGCGACCTTCATGTGGTGGATGATGCGGGTAAGCCGGTTTCGCATCAGTTTATTACGCACTTTGAAACGGGGCAATCGCAGCTCCTTTTGGGTGCCAGGGCGTTGCCTTCTGTCGGCTGCAAGGTCTATCATCTGTGCAAGGGGGCGGGAGACGCTTCTGTGCCGCTTGTCACGGTGACGCCGCGCTCTTTGGAAAATGAACACCTCAAGGTGGTCATTGACGATCAAGGGCAGGTGGTTTCGCTGTTTGATAAAGCTGCTGGGCGCGAGTGCATTGATCCCGTTTTGAAGGGCAATGTCATGAAACTATACGAGGATGTGCCCGGCAAGTATGAAGCTTGGGATATTGCTCCAACCTATACGAACGTTGAGTTTGACCTGGGGCAGTGCGAGATCAAGGTCGTTGAGCAAGGCCCGGTCCGTTCGGCTATCCTGGTTTCTCGTCAGTTTCGCAATTCCCGCATGACGCAGCGCATTGTGCTCGCCCAGGGATCGCGCCGTGTTGATTTCCAGACATGGGTTGACTGGAAGGAACAGCAGAAGCTGTTGAAGGTTCGTTTCAACACGACGATTACGTCGCGCCAGGCAACGTACGATATTGCTTATGGCAGCATTGATCGCAGCACGTATCGGAATAACTCGTTCGACGCAGCCAAGTTCGAGGTTCCTGCCCACCAGTGGATGGACATCTCGCAGGCTGACTATGGTTTGAGCCTGCTCAACGACTGCAAATACGGGCACGAGGCATTTGGTAAAATGATCGCCTTGACGTTGTTGCGTGGTCCCTTGAATCCTGACCCGATGTCGGATCAGGAAGAACATTGGTTCACCTATTCGTTGTATCCCCACGGGCAATCCTGGCGCGAAGCTGCGACGATCCAAGAGGCATTGGATCTGAATGATCCGGCCATTGCGGTGCTGGAGCCGAGCCACTCAGGCGCATTGCCATCGGGTCATACGTTCGTTCGATGTAGCAGTTCGCGTCTTACGCTGGAAGCCCTGAAAAAGACCGAGGACGGCAACCAGAGGATCATTCGCGTCGTTGAACGTCATGGCGCCCAGGAGGATGTCGAGCTCCGCTTCGAGGGCGGTATCACGTCAGCCGTCGAATGCAATCTGCTTGAGCGAGAAGATGCGCCCGTCCAGTCGGATGGCAACGCGATTCGCTTCACGATCCGTCCTTATGAGATCCGCACGTTTAAGGTGAGTTTGGCGTAAAGAGGTTCTTTATGAGTCTTAAGGTCCAGAAGCATCGGATGGCTTCGGCACTTCTCAATGTGGTGTACATTCTGGAGCGTGTGTAACCTGGAATTAATCACCTGAAATAATGGAGACTATTATGCCGAATGTTTTATTTCTTTTTTCGGATCAGCAACGATGGGATACGCTGTCCTGTTATGGGCAGCCTATCTTTCCTGATTTGACTCCTAATTTGGATCGCATGGCCGCGGATGGCGTTCGAATCGAGCATGCGTTTACCCCACAACCCGTTTGTGGTCCCACCCGTTCCTGTCTGCAAACCGGTCTCTACGCGACGGAAACCGGGTGCTTCAAAAATGATATTGCATTGCCGTTGGACGCTGTAACCATTGCCAAACTTTTTTCCAAGGCTGGTTACGAAACGGCCTATACTGGCAAATGGCATTTGGCTGGCGACCGCCAACATTGTTTCCATAACCAACCGATCCCCGAGGTACGGCGTGGTGGCTACAAGGATTACTGGGTGGCTTCAGATGTTCTGGAGTTTACCAGTCACGGCTACGAAGGCTATCTGTTCGATGGTGACAATCAGCGTGTCGATTTCGAGGGGTACCGTGTCGATCGGACGGCCGATCTGGTGGTGGATTATCTCGAGAAATACGGGAAAGGGTCGCGTGAGCGCCCGTTCTTCATGTTTGCTTCGTTCATCGAGCCTCACCATCAGAACGACCTTGATCGGTTCATCGGGCCCATCGGTTCCAAACAGCGATTTAAGGATTATACGGTTCCCGGTGACCTAGTGGGAACCAAAGGGGACTGGCGGGAGCAGATGCCGGATTATCTGGGGTGTTGCGCGAGTCTCGATGAGAATGTAGGGCGCATCCAGGCGACCTTGGCGCGGCTGGGTTTGGCGGAGGACACCTTGGTGATCTATACGTCGGATCATGGCTGCCATTTCCGGACCCGTAATAGTGAGTACAAACGTTCACCTCAGGATGAAACGATTCGTGTGCCGATGATTATATCCGGCCCGGGGTTCAGGGGGGGGCGCGTGGTCAAGGAGTTGGTGAGTCTTCTCGATTTGCCGCCGACGCTATTGCGTGCCGCAGGTGTGGAGCCGCCGCCACACTTCAAAGGACGACCATTGCAGGAGTTGGGCAGTGGTGCCGCGCGGCCGTGGCCGGAAGAGGTGTTTGTTCAGATCAGTGAGTCGTATATCGGCCGTGCGATACGGACCTCACGCTGGAAATATTCCGTTTGGGTGCCAACCGATCAGCCTTGGGGTGGATGCGCCGTGGCGAGCAGTGATCGCTATGTGGAGCAGTGCCTTTATGATCTTGCGGCGGATCCCCATGAGCGCCATAACTTGGTGGCCGATCCTGCACTGGTTGGGGTTCGGTCCGAGTTGGCCGCCAAGCTGATTCGCAGGATGTGTGAGGCCGGCGAAACCGTACCGGTGATTATTCCCCAGATTGATTGATAAGGCGCGTTAAACCTAAAAACGTAAGTTGAGGCCACTACGAAATACGCGAAATACACGAAAAGAATTGATAATGAATTAGGCATTTACCACTCCCGCAGGCGACCAGCTAGTGCAACACCCGTGATATGAAAAGGTCACGCGGTAAGCTACGTTCTTCATGTGCACCAACACAAGGAGAACGGGATGACTTACAACCGCGTGACCGCAGAAGAACGTACTCACATATATC
>JBBQNS010000047.1:0-25662 GCA_038330175.1 Kiritimatiellia bacterium | reverse complement strand
CGTAACCCGTTGAAATGCCGATCGTTGCCGTGCAAAAATGTTTTTGCACGACCACAGAAAAGGGAAGATCGTGACGAGAAAGACATGATGAAATTAGAGTTCAGCAATCAGAAATCAGTCAAAGCGGTGCAAAATTCAGGTGATAAATACCTCAACCGGACGCCGGCGGCGTATCAACTTGGCGAAAAGGTTCAGCTGCTGATCTGCGATGAAACGGATTTAGGCTTTAAGGCCATCGTCAACAATCAGCATGGGGGTGTCCTGTTCTACAATGATGTTTTTCAGCCTCTGGAACGGGGACAAAAGATTGACGGGTTCATTAAGCAGGTTCGGCCTGACGGCAAGATCGACCTATGCCTCCGTAAACCCGGCTTTCAAAAGGTTACTGAGCTCACTGACGTCATTCTGGATTATCTCAAAACGCAGGGCGGCTTCATGACGGTCACGGACAAGAGCGCCCCGGAGAAAATCTACCGTTTGTTTGGCGTCAGCAAAAAAACCTATAAGCAGGCCATTGGCGCACTCTATAAAAAGCGCCTGATTACCTTCGAAAATAACGGCACGAAGCTGGTAACAGACAAGGATTAATCAGGCTTTCAGCGGCGAGACGCCCAATGCCACTAACATTTCAAGCGGGTCTTGATTTTATAGATTAGACCTTGCTCGAAATGCCTTTTGGTAGAGCGAGGTGTCCCTACCTGCAAAAGTCCTTTGTTTTCAACATTCTTATTTCAAGCATCTCTTCGAGCAGAATCAAATTCTGAATATCTATGTCAGAATTTATTGCTTTATAGGCCGCAGGTGTGCGACCTACTTCTTGGTCACGATTTTCATTTCCTTGCTCCACCCAACGGGCGCTTCCATGACTTTCCGGTGACCTGCCTGATATTCAAAGGTAAAGGTGACCAACCCTTTCGTCCGGCCTTCTTTTTCAAGCCGGTAGTTTACAATGATGCCTCCGAAGAAAGAGGGGGCTTTGGGTTTTTCATGAAACAGGATGGAACCTTCAAGAAGCTTCTTTGCAGTCGCCTCAGGTATATTCCATAGTCCGCTCTCCCACATTTTTTCAGCGATCATGATGAGCTTTTTGTGGTTTTTCTCAATTAAATGAATTCGTTTGCTTTTAGGGGTCATGGACGGTTGCTCAAATCACTTTCATGGTTTCGAAATATTGGCTGAACTAGAAATGTCACTTAACGCCGCAGCTCAGAAAAGCGACATCAGACCGTCGCATTCCAAAAAGGAACAATACCTGATTGCCGCGAATTATGAAACCATATACTAATAGCTTGTCAGGCTTTGAGCCCTGGGAAGGCTACCGGCGGAGACCGCCGGCTCCACAATAGATTTCGTGTCGGCAACCAAGCTCCACTTTTTACACATTGATTAATCGAGAATCGACCCAGCTTTCAATCTTTGGAGCCGGCGGTCTCCGCCGGTAGTGACCGTCGAGGCCGAATGCCCTACATAGAAAATGCCGATGAATCCTAACCCGGCATAGCCGGAACCAAGAAAAAGAAATTTAACAGAAGCACACAAAGTCGCCAGCGGCGAGTACGCCGCAGGCGCAATTATTTTTCCTTCGTGGTCTTCGTGAGCTTCTGTTCAAACTCTCTTCTTGTCCAAAACATGACCATAACTCGATTGATTCAAGTCGTAAGGGACTAGATTCTGAATTCTCTCCTGCCCCCCCGGCGTCAGCAAAAGTTAATTCATTACCGGCACAACTTCAACGGTGTGAGGCTGAATAACGAGCGCTTTCTTTATGGCGTCGAAGTATTCCGACATCTTGGTCATGCGATCTTTAAGCGCCACTTCCCGCTTGGCCTCGATATACTCAGGTTTGATATCCAAAAAATCGGGTAAGGCAGCTGAATAGAGAACAAGTCCGCGAAAGATCCGATTGTGATAGAATTCATTCTTAGCCGCGATAGCCGCCCAGACGGCCTTCACCTGATCGGCAATCGGTCCTTCGGCTAAGACCGCCGAAGCCAGGTTAACTCCGTCATGGAGTTCAAGATTAGTAAATTCAGCAACTTTTTTTGCGTTTAACCGGATTTCGTATTTGCCCGCCTTGAGCCCTGTAATTTTAAGGCCATACTCGTTAAGATCCCCCAAGATGGGCGACCATTTGAGAATGGATTTTGCAGCGGCAGGGAAGAACGGGAGGGCTTTGTCCAACTGTTTGAACTCAATTTTACCGCTGGCATCCAGCTTTAAATCTTCGACGGTGCAATTCAGATTCGTGAGCAACACACCGGAAGACCCATCGATCTCGATGGAGGTGACCAACGTCGGGAAATCCATACCCCTCAGAATGGAAGCGGCCATAATGGCCTGCCCCGCCGACCCAGGATGAACGACATCGCCCCCGCCAATGCGATTTTTGGGATCTTCGGCTCGGGCCTTATCAATGAGCGTGATGAAAGGGTGCAGTTGGTCAATAAACAGGGCATTCCCGTTGGTGGTGGCGATTTCTTTGACGCCTTCTGAGTATTTCTCAAGAGTTTCATTATAACCCTGAAGCGCCAAACCCGGCTCAGTCTTCTCAACCGGGCTGGGCGTGCACCAAGCCACCCGGATATTAGCGGACCGGGCTTGATCGGCAATCCCCTGCAACCCGTTCATATAAGTCTTGAAACCAGCGTCGCTGAACGCTTGGTAGCTCCCATCGTTCATACCAAAGTCAACCGTCATGACAGTGGGTGCGAGGGAGAGAACATCGCGTTTGAACCGACTATTGCCGCCGGGAGACCGGTCGCCGCTGATACCGCAATTGAGAAAGGTAATATTCCAAGCCGGGAACCGGGTTAGCGTACATGCCTCAACATAACTGCTATAGAGATACTGCTCGGTAATGCTGTCGCCCATCATGACGACTTTATCGCCATCCTTGAGATAGAAGTCGGAGGCACTCACTGCAAACGATACAAAAAGAAGAACTAATGCGATCCCAGCTGATTTTAAATATTTGATCATTTTAATTTTATTTCCTTCGTGGAATTTGACATAGCATCCCTTACCCGCGTTAGAGGATGACTTTATTGACGGGTAGGTACAAGCGTTTTCGTAACCCGCCGTCACACCGTCTCAATCGCCTCGCGCAACGCCTTTTCGGTTGCAACAATAACGACCTTTTTGCGCGCCCGCGTCAAGCCAGTATAAAGAAGGCGCCGCTTGATCAGGCGCGTGCCCCCCTTCCGTGGCAGGACAATCGCCACGGACTCATACTCACTCCCTTGACTCTTATGAATCGTGATGGCCCAACCGGGTTCAAATGCAGGTAATTGCGAAGCCAACATCTGCTTTCCGTCACTCGAATAAAATCGCAGAATATCCCCGTCAGGAAGCACCATTCCACTATCCCCATTGCAAAGTCCTGAGCCCGGGTCATTGGCTGTAATCATAACAGCACGCGGTACAAACCTCACCTGCGTCGAACCCACAACCCATTGTTGGAGCCGTTCATTCCACCGCTCCACGCCATCGGGTCCCTTCCGAATCGCACAGAGGACACGAAATTGTTCGAACGCTGTCACCACCGCCATTGCATCCTGCTGCGCCATCGGTGTCAACAGCTTCGCCAGCGCTCCATAACCGGCGGGCCCCGTCATTATCTCATGCAGGAAACTGCATGGCTCAGCCAGATTCACCCAGCTCAACCCTTGATCCCGGGCTTCCGCAGATTGCAGCAAGGCCATGAAATCAGTTGCCCGCCCTTCATTCACCGCCTTCGCTAACTCGCCGATCAAAGACCCTTTTGCGTAACGGTGCACATACGTCAGATGGACATGATCGAGAGCATTCAAAATACCTGGCCCGATCTGTTTTGCATCGACCCCGGCCCGCCTACATGTAAGTTCCAGCCTGACTTCAGGCACGCTCTGTTTGCCCCGTGTAATCTCCGGCAGCACTGATCCCGCCTCCACGCTTTCCAGCTGATCAATATCTCCGACAAAATAGAGCGGCGCCTCGTCCGGCACCGCATCCACCAACCGTTTCATGAGGGCGAGATCCACCATCGACACCTCATCCACAATCACCATCGAGACACGTAAACGGTTAGCCTTTCCTCGCCAAAATGGCCCCATCCCCTCACGGCGGGCACTCCGCATCCCTAAGGCGCTATGGATGGTCTGGGTCTTGACCAGGCAACTTTCCGAGTCCGGATTCAACAATGGCAGCAGGAATGCAAAATCCTGATTTTCGCCCAATGTCTCGCTCAATTTCCTGATAGCAGAACCCAAGCTCTGACGTAGACGAGCCGCCGCCTTCCCCGTCGGTGCGCACAGAAGGATGGGCTCCAACTCACCCGGTTCCTTTTGACGGAGCCAGAGTAACAAGAGTTTCGCCAGGGAGGTCGTCTTGCCCGTACCGGGGCCACCCGTCAGCAATCCAAAGGGTAGATCCACCAGATTAGCAGCGGCCAGCAGTTGTCCTTGATTCGCATTCGTATTTTCGTCATCCGGAAAAAGCACCTTGAGATCCGCCTTCAACTGCGACTCGTTCAGGAGAGCCGGCTTTCGCTCACGGCGTTGATTGAGCAGCATGCGCAAGCCGCAATTGAAATCGTAATAACGGGCCAGCCACAAATAATCACCGGCCATCACAATCGGCTGTGCTCCTGATGCCGGCATCCTATCCACAACCACTTCCAGCCAGTCCGGCACCGGATCGGGCAGTTTCATCGATTCATCAATTACCTCAAGTCCTTCAAAGGGGCTTTTAATATTGAGATAGACCCGCCCCTCAAGCAAGTGTGCCGATAACAAACCCGCCCACCGGGCAAGCTCCGAGTCGCCCGCTTTTCCGTGGGCCGCCGCAATCGTCTGACCAAGGGCGTAGGCCTGCATCCCGGCAATACCGGTCTCCCGCTTAGTTTCCCCGTTCATGATCGCACCGAACCTTCCACCATAAACAGATGATCCAAACCATTCGCGAGTTCAGTAGGCGGCTTTTCGAGCCAAATGCCCCGCTCGGTACCGGCCTTCATCCCCCGCAAAAACAGATAAGCCGCACCTGCAAAATGAACGTCATAGGTCCAGCCTTTGATCGCTCGCTCCAGCCAGCGCTTAACCGCAACCGTATAGAGTAGCGCCTGCAAAAGATAATGTGACTCCGCCATCGCGGCGGTCAGTTCATTGCAACCGTAGTGGTTCAGATGATTGGTTTTATAATCTGCCAGCACCCACCGGCCATCCGGCAACCTGCCCAATAGATCCACAATACCCTCAAAGTAGCCGCTTAAAGGCACAAACCCCAATTCGCTTACCCGTTTCACGTAGGCCGGAGCGCCCCAAGGAGAGCCGGCTCCATGGTGTTCGAGAACTTCTGCCAACGCAGTAGGTGTCAACTGCGAGCCCTGCGGCAACAGGAACCCCCATTCCGGCGCATGCGGCCCTTTTAATAGATCCGCGACCTTTCCTCCAAGCAGAGTGGCACCAGCGGTCTGCTCCCATAGCTGACGGGCGACTTCCACACAGTCCTGCATCACCTCTCCATTCCGCAACAAGCCGGGCAAATCCGGAGCGAGCGCATTAACGAATAGTTCCCCGGCGATCTTCCTGTCGTTAGCCGCCATGGCCATTTCAAAGGCGCAGTGAACACGATCCCCCAGAACTCGGCCTCCTTGCAATAATTCCAAGACGTCTTTGACGGGAGATAATACGGGGGCGGCATCGACTTCCATCGACTCTCCGTCTTCCACCGGTAACGTTTCCGCTTCATCTTCGGAGCGATAAGCCTCGGTCTTCCTACGCAGCAAGGCTGAATAACTGGATTGCAAAGGCGCAGCGCCCAGTCCCGTGCGGGTCCAACGGGCCGGCGCCAAACTCTCGACGGCTTCCCCTGCCCCGTCCGGCGCACTTCGCTCCACCGCGCTAGTCGGCACCGGGACACCCGCATCCTCCAGCTTTAAAACCTCGAACGTGGCCTCAGGATTGCGCGCCATAGCTTCCGCGAAGGCCTCGGCGCATTCAAGATCGGTGTAGGACTCCGCCCCTTTTGGATCTTTCAGGAGAAGCCGTCCGAATGCTGCCCGCGTGGACGATACCGTCCACCGTGAATCATGCTTTACGCGTCCCCACCAGGCGTGAACCTGATGCTTGCCGCGGGTAAGTGACACGTACAACAGCCGCATCTGCTCAACTTCGAGCCGCTGCTGTTCCGCCTTGAACGCCACGAGCCAGTCGGGATCACCGGGCAAAACCATTTCGCAGGCACCCTTCTCACCATGCGTGATGATGCAAGGTGGCTGCTGCACGGCCTTCTGTGACCACATGGCAGGCAGGAAAACAATAGGATACTGCAAGCCCTTGGACTTGTGGATTGTTGAAAGGATCACCGCTGGGGCATCGGTCTCCAGACGCAGCTTCGATGCCTCCACACTGTCCCCCTCGCCGCCTCCCTCCGCATTGGCGATGGCTTGGTCTAAAAAATCCTTGAGCGCTTCGGCGCTACGGGCATGACCTTCGGCCCACGCCTGTTGCAACAATTCGCCCAATTGGATGCAATTGGTAAGGATACGTTCGCCATCGGGACTACCCGCCAATCTGACCAGTACCGGCTCTTGCTCTTTCCCGGCCACACGTAGGTCCAGGTTATCCCGCAACAAGGCGAAAAGAACTGGCATGAATCCCTCTGACTTCAGTCGTTCCGCCAACTCGTGGATCCGCTCTACATGCTGCGACAGTTCCTCTTCATTGATCCCGGCCACTTCATTCAATGAATAACCAAAGAAGGGGGTACATAGAGCCGCCTTGACTGCAGCTAGCCGAGGGGCGGCCAGCGCCCGTAACAGCAGGTTCAGGTCGCGCGCTTCATTCGAAAGATAGACCGACGCGTCAATTTGATAGGCGGCAGGAATCCCCAGCCGACGCAATTCACGCCGCACAATTTCGAGTTGCTTGTGCTCGGGTGCGAGTACCGCAATGTCACGCGCCTCAACCCTCTTCCATTCAGAACCACGTATCTGAACACCGGATTCGAGCAATTCCTTGACGCGGCGGGCACAGTCGCGAAGCACCGGCCTCATTAAGGTCGTTTTGGCGACAGGTTGCTCACCAGCGTCCCACGTATGCAAACAGAAGGCCTTAGCTGGATTGTTATCGGCCCCTCGAACGCGCGAATCTTCGTGAGCTGAGGAAACGCCATAATCAATACCGGGGCCAAAAACCGCCACCCCGGCAGGGCCCGTGAATAAGGCATTGATAGCGGCTACCAGGGGGTTATCGGAGCGGAAGTTGACATCAAGTGTCAGCGCTCCACCCATCGCATCTGCCTTAGCCCGCACATATGTTTCAATGTCCGCACCCCGGAACCGGTAGATGCTTTGCTTGGGGTCCCCCACCCAGACCAAGCAACGCGAGGGCGGCGTTCCGATCCATGCCGAATCGGTAAAAAGACTTCGAAAGATTTCCAGCTGCCGGGCATCGGTATCTTGACATTCGTCCACTAGAACCGCATCAAATCCGCTACGAACCGCCGCCGCAAAATGGGGATTACCAAGGTTCTTGTATACGGCGTTAATGAGATCCGAAAAAAGCATCCCCTCCTGTGGACCCAAAGCCAGGACACGCTGAATGAAGTCCTGAGTGATCGTTCTGGTGCCCGCATCATCCAGCCGGCTCGAGAACTCTTCACTCATCCCGGCCAAATCTTCTAATATTAAAAAAAACGGAATGCGACTGACCAGAGCCTCAATCTCTTTTTCAAATGGCGCGGACGCACTTTTAAGAAGTGAGCTGGCAAGCAACCTTTTTACTCCAGCTGAAAACTTCAGGTCGGGCGCAACCGGCCCTGAGAGGAGATCATCGGTATCACTAATCGACTTGTTTAACTTGGTCCAACGGCTATCGGGTTTTCCATCAGGATTGTCAAAAACCCCGGCTTGAATCTTCCCCTCATTAACGAATTGAGTCAGCGCCGTTATAATCTCCACTCGGTGTTCAGCCCAGGTGGTGGCGGCCAGCTGCAGCGCCGCCTGGGCCTCCACTTTCCATTGGGACTCCGCTTGCGTGCGTAGGGCCGCAAGGGAAACGATGGCAGGAATTCCCAGATCATATTCGCGAAGCTTGCGGGCAATAGTCCGCAAATCCCGTTCCGAAGGCTCTACCAGCGCTTCACCTTCAGCTGGTGTGAGCAGCGTGCGTCGCGCAAAAAAGTCATCGACGAGTTGACCAAGCCGTGGGTCTTCCGACATGAGTTCGCACTCCACCCGGGCGCCTAATTCCAAAACATGATCCCGTATCAAGCGATGACAAAATCCATGAATCGTGCAAACTGGGGCCAAGTCAAAGCAGGAAAGGGCGTCCTCAAGTCGTGCCTTCAAAGCCGCCGTTGTCACCAAACTCCCGGCCGTCGCGAGCAGGCTCAGGAGCGGCTTATCCTCGGTCACTGTTCCTGAAAGGGCCTCCCGGGCTTCCACCAAACGGAGGTGCAACCGTTCCCGAAGTTCGGAGGCCGCTGCCTCGGTGAAGGTGGTCACCAAAATCCGGTCTACGGGGATCCCCTTCAACACCAGCCGCAAGTAGATCAAGGCGATGGAATACGTTTTGCCCGTACCGGCGCTCGCATCAAGCGCCCGTATGCCGCCCAGTTCCATGGCCAATGCGGGATTTTCGGTCATGACTTGGCTTTCTTTTTTACAGGCGCTTTTTCCAGCTTTATTTTTTCTTTAAGCAGCACCTTCTCCATCTTCATATCCTGCCAGAAGCCAAAAACCAATGAAGTCACGCCGGTAAATAGAGAAGATTCATCCTCACTTAGCACGGAAGCCGTAACGAGTTCTTTCCACTCGTCACAGGGATCCGGCGCTTCCGGCCAGCCTAACTGCAGAGGGTCATCGATTCCACGATACGCCAAACGGCAGGCGGGCTTTCCACTTTCAGGGGCTGAACCTGAAAACAAATTGCCATCCCGGTAGAACATCGCCGCGTCAGGCAAACTGAGGGTGTCAGCATACTTCTCACCGGACTCCGGAAAGAATGGCAGGGGAAAGGTCGTCCCCAGCAAGGCCAAGGCCGTCAGCCGTTGCAATTGCTTGAGCGAAACTTCAGGCAATGCGAGCGGAAGGTCTTTCCGGTCGGCCGACCGGGCCTTATTATCCTTGGGCCTACCGATCACCGAGCAGTTGATCTCTTTCCCTGTTAACGCACTGAGAACCAGTTGCTCGATCCTCGCACTCAGTAGTTGTCCCGCTTTGTTACTGCTGGCACTCACACGTACCAAGTCCGGACCCGCTGTCCAATCCATAGATTTGAGAGGGATAATTTTTCCTGAACCCCCAGCGGCCTCTTTTGCCGTTGCGATAATCAAGTTGGCTACACTAACAGTTTCCTCGAAGGCCTTGTCACCGGCCGTACCCGGCGGCAGCTTCCCTGCATGGAATAGACGTCGCTTCAGCCGTTCGGCCCCCTTCGCATCGGACTGTGCCAGTTCACGGATCAAGTCATCGCGTAAACTCCACGCTGAAAGACTGTCTAAGGTGAGTGCTTCACGATCCGGAAGCATCTCAAACTCGTCATCTGCCTGTACGCCGATTACCCTGAGAAATTCACAACAGGGCAATTTCCAGAAGCTGACGAGCCGGGACGAGAGTTGACTCCATTCTTCTGAAGTCCAGGTCGCCGGGGGGCGCCCGGTTAGTGCGAAAGCCAGGACACCGGTCAATGCCCAGGGATCGGACGGCAAAGGCCGTGCGTCCCAGTGGGCTTCACCCATGGCAAAGCCTTTGGAACGTGCCATCTGGAGGCGGGCGGCTGCCGAGGCGGCGATTTTGTCGAAAGAGAAAACGTCGGCGCCGGAAAAAAGTCGAGGGTCAAATCCATGCATGGGCAGTACGCGAACCGCTTGATCGGGGTTTTGAAAGGTGGATCGGCAGACGTCACGCAATTCACCCAACACGACGGATGGGGGGACTTCCTCACCTGTCTGCTCTTGCCGGCCCTGCCATGTCCACGCCAGCGATTGGCCGGCGGCCAGCACCCATTCGAGCGTGGTCAGGCGATCATCATCACGGCGCAACCGGTCGCCCGGTAATGGAGTTTTCAGGAGACCGCGTGGGCGGATCAGGTCCTGCCGCGGCCAGGCGCCATCGGACAGTCCTACGACCACGATCATTTTGGCAGGGAGGGCGCGCGCCATACGCGGGGACGCCACTGTCATACCGCCAATCCCCTGCCCTAACGGCAAGCTCAATTCAAAAGCACCCGCCGCTTCTGTAAAAAGGACAAGAAACGCGCCGGCGGAGAATAGGGCGCGGGGATCTATCAATAGCCCCCCTTCAGCAATCACATGGGTGACACGTGAAATCAGGATCGACTGCCCTTCCCGCTCGCCGCCCATGTCCAGTAGCCGTGGGATCCATTTGGATAGCCAGCCCAGCCAAGTACCCGATTCCGCAGATTCAGAGCCAAGCGGATAGGCTATATCGAACTCACTCCGCGCCGCTTCAAGATCATGTGCCCAGGTAATGAATACCGCGAGCTTCGCGGAGGAGAGGCCTTCAAAGGCGGGTAACGGGGTTACCCCGCCAGTTCCCCCAACCGGATCCACAACGGTATCAGGATGGGCAAAGCCTGCGGCAAGCCTGCGTAGCGCAAAATCGAGAGTCCACATGCCATCATCCCGGCCAGGCTGGTCTTCCCGTTCGCGATCCTTCTGCTTGAGCCCCCACCGGAAGCCTGCCTCAGTCAGATAATCCACGAGCTCAACGGTCTCACTCTGAGAAAAGCCCAGCCGAGCTTGGATGGCAGGCTGCACCAGGAGGCCTGCCAGAACAGGCAAGGTAATACGGGTTCCCAAGGAGGCCATGATATCCTGTAGGGCGGCGATGGTATCGCTATCGGTGCGTAAAGAGCGATCGGCCAAATGCCAGGGGATACGGGGCAGGCCATCGGGACCGTTACCCGCCTTATGAAGAGCGCCGGATCCGAAGACAGCAGGAAGCAATGGCGCATACCGATTGGTGTCCGACAAAACCACGAGGATATCCGCAGGTTGGAGGCTGTGATCTTTTTCGAGCGCAGCACGGATGCCATCGCGGGCACCCTCCATCTCGCGCAAGGGGGACGTGGCATTGATCAAAAGCAAACTGGAATCCATCGTTCCTAGGCGTTCTTCCGGACCGCGCGGGACGTGCGTCAATCGGATATCGTCTTGCAAAATGGCCAGTGAGGAGGAACCGGACGGCGCTCCGGTAGCCAGCGGGGCCTCACGGATCGAGATATTCAATTTTCCGAGGGACTCTTCCAGTTCCACCAGCTGTTGCTGCAACTTGATCCCAGAGGCACCCCAAAAGGCTTGAAGCGTGCCAGGTACAAGCCAGTTTTCCTGCTTCACATAAGTCTGAAGGTCGTCCTTGCGGCCGGCGGCCTTCCAGCGGGTACGAACCTCTTTCCACGTTGTCATTTGATCCGACAGCCCCCGTTCACAAGTTTCCAGCACCAACAATTGAACGGGGCATGCCAGACTGAGCGCGCCCAAGGCTTCCAGATAGGCTTGCGGCTGCGCACCGGTTAACACCGCCAGGATGCAGGCGGGAAATCCTTTTGCATCAATCTTGGAAGTTTTTAGCTTCCGCACAAATTCCGGCAATTGCAATGCCAAGGGGCGCGGACTATTCGGTTCACCCCACAAGGCGACGGCGAGAGGCGCAATCCAGATTTCATCACCAATGGGCGCGGGGGTCTGGCCACTCAGCCACTTCAGAACCTCATGAGGCCGATAGGTGGCATGGTCGTCGAGAATGCCGGCAAGCAGGCGCGCCAACTGAACATAGGCGAGTGAGGGATTATGAGTATTGGAAGCCAGCCAAAGACGGGGGGCGGTAGAATCCTTAAGGCCGATCTCGGCCAGAGACGCTTGATTGCGAAGCAAAAGATCCAACAAAGCCCAGAAGAGCTGATTCTCGTCTTGCAGCTTACGCTCAGGCATGGCGAGCCGGAAGGCACGTTCTAGAGTCAAACGCAGCGAGCCAAACGTCAGACAGGCGGCAATCCCACTATCAGCCAGGCGGCGGCGCAGGTCACGCTCCCAGAGCCGACCAGGCTGGATGACCCAGCGAGTACGAAGGGGATCGCCCGTGACGGAGAGATCCTTTAATATCGAAATCGTTTTAGATAACAATTCCTGAGGGACTGTTGCACTGTAGATATTTAGCTCAACCATGCTTCACCTTAAGCTCGGGTGGGCACCCACTCAACCACCAAATATGCAAGACACTGAGGCCGTTAAAAATAGGAATATACTAACAGCCCCATAATAGAGTGGGTTACCTACCGCCGGGTTCATCTTCGTTCTATGTAGATGCAGTCGCTTTTACAGGGTGGGCTCGACGAGCCTCTCTTTGCCGCCACTGATTTCCGTCCGCTTCCAGTTATCGGTACGAAATGGCGATGCAGGTAAACCCTCTTTATTAAAAAGATTACAAATCGGGTTATTAGCCCACGCATAACGCACCGCGACGGGTGCGGGTACAAACTCGCTTCGAACGACTACGGTGCGTCCATCAATCGTTGTCGAGGCGGCATGAAATACCTTGTCTGCGCCAGCGACCGCAAAACCGACCACCGGCGTTCCCTGCGCGTGCAAACCTGAACCAACATGGTCAAATTTAACAATCACCCGATCCCCGGAGACCTTCATAGACCGATATAAAGGGCCGGAATGAACGAGTCGTTTTTCGCCATAGGTCTTAGCCAACGCCCACAAGGCCAGCCGGTTCCCGACATCCTGCTTATTGCGAGGATGGATATCATTGCCTGCCCCGATATCGATTGCTACAGCCATGCCGGTGCGTGGAACCGCCAGAGTCCGCGTTTGAGAATCACGAAGATCCGCCCAGCTATTGACTTCAATGGGGGCACTTTGTCGCCCCATGAAATTGGCGAGCTGTACAAACAAGAAGGGGAAATCCTCGCGCGCCCAGGCCTGACGCCAGGACTTAATCAGGGCGGGAAATAATTCCGCATATTCATCAGGTTGCCCCGCATTCGACTCCCCTTGATACCAGATCGCACCGCGTAGCGCATACGGAACCAGCGGAGCGACCATTGCGTTATAAATCGTTGACACGTCCCAAGAGGATCCTGGTGCGGACGGAATGGCGATTGCCGGACACGACGCAAGGTTAATCGCGCTCCCCATTGCATATTGCCACGTACACGCTAACGAAATCGGGGTCTCCCCTTGAGCCAGTTTCGTAGGCTCCAAGCTATACGCTTTAGGCGTTCCCAGAATACCGATGCCGCCAACCTGATTTCCCACCCGCACGACGATCAATAGATTCGTGCTGGTCACCCCTGTTGCAGGAATGACATAGTTTCGTGGCTCAGTCCATTTGGTCGTATCCAGGGTTTCACCCACCACGATCCCATTCACATAAGTGGTATCTATTTCGTCAATAGCCCCAATGTTCAAGGCTAGTTCGCGCCCTACCCACGTCGCGGGAATGGCAATTTCAACCCGGCACCAAACTGAACCGATATAATCATTAAGGAACGCTGCCCTATCAGGCATGGGCATAACGGTATCCTTCCAAACGCCCGAACCCTTTGCTCCGGTGAACCACTGTTCCCGCTGTCCCACATCGTTCACCTTATTCGACAAAACCCAAGTCGTCAGTTGCTCTTCGTATTTCCGGATCAAGGCGGCACGCACCGCATTAGATTGAGAACTGTTCACGCTATAGGCTTTAACGGCACCTTCGAAGGCCGCAACCCGATTACTGGCCGCCGCCGTGGTTCGCAGCCCCTCCAACGAGGTCCAGGGTTCGACCGGCGAGCCACCCCAGGAGGTGTTGATGATACCCACGGGGACGTTCAAATCTTTATGCAGGCGTCGAGCAAAGAAATACCCAACCGCCGAAAATGAGCCTGCACGGGCAGGACTACAAACGATCCACCCTCCCTGAAAAGTGGTTTGAGGGGACGCGGCCGTGCCTTTCGCCACCGTAAGCATCCGGATTCCAGGATAATCAGCGGTTTCCATTTCCACCTGTGAATTGGTGGCGTTGCCGAGGTTGAACTCCATATTGCTTTGTCCGCTGCAGAGCCACACTTCTCCGACCACCACGTTCTTGAGGACGATCGTTTGTACTCCGCCCGTCGGATCCTGGCCGGTTACCGTGAAGTTCAACGGTAGAGGATTAGCCTTAGCCTTGAACGATTTCAGCACCACTTTCCATTGTCCATTTGACGCTGCGATGGCCGAGAGCGTCTGCTTCCCAAACTGAACCGTTACACGCTCACCCGGGACGGCAGTTCCCCACACCGGCACCGGCTGCCCTTGCTGCAGCACCATGTTATCTATAAAAGGCGATGCCAACTGCACCGCCAGGGCATTCTGTATACCGCCGCCTACGATCCCGATCCCTATTGCCATTGCCACCAAATACGGTTTCATACTCATTACGTACTCCCTTTGTAATTCACCCAGTTTGCAACCCAGAAAATTCCAGCTCACCCACACGGAGCTCATTATTGAGACAGTTTCATCAAATAGTCACGATTAAATCACCCCTGGACGCATCTGCGCTCATTGTCATTTTCGAGTAGGATCTAGGCTCAGGGGAGCCAAGTGGCAACCCTACAATCGCTTGCGCAACCTGTATAGCATTGGTTGCGCAAGCGATTGGTTCACTGCAAAACCTGGTGTTATAAACCCCTCATAAGGGTAAGTCCCATCAAGCCCACGACGACATCCTGAGAAAGAGTCTCCAGCGTCACACTCTCGAGCCGAAGTCCCGGGCGCAGACGCCGGTTCAGCACCATAGCCCGGCAATTGGCACCCAGATTCACTGCGGGCGGTGATACGGACGGCAGGCAAAAAGCATCAGTACCGTAGTTGTAGTCCGACCTCGAATTTTCGTCCTGTCCAGCCGAGTTCGGCTGCGCGCCCAGAGGGCACAGGGCCCAGTAGTTGAAGGGCGGCACCAGTGCTAGTGAGTTCTCCTCACCATTCGCATAGCGTAAGGTGACCACAGCGTTGGCAATATGACACTGCATTGGATTGGTCGATCCGCAAATCAGCATCCAGAGCGCCTCGCCCGCCACCCCTACCGGCACCGTCACGCTCGTAGGCCAGTTGTCCCAAAGTGACGTGAAGACGATATTCCGAGCTTCACCATTCCAAGAAAATGGCACACCCTGTGGCGTAAGCAACTCGTTGGCTCCATTCAAAAGGCAGGGCACCCACCTGCAGCGTGGCAACGGCGGTATGCCGCGCCACATGATCCCCGTCGGCCTTGGCAATCGCCCCCAACACCGGCTGAGCCAAGTAGCCTATCAGTGTGCTTGGGGTCACAGACGTACCCGTCAAAACGCACTGGGGATCCGAAATATCAACAATCCGGACGTCAGCACGTTCCACCTTCAACGTGACGCCCTGCCCCACCCGGCCCTTGACATAGACCGGACCGAACTGTGGCAGTCGGTCCTCAACTGTGACGACGACTTTCACGGTAGAACCTGCCGGTAAATTCATTTTCAGGAGGGTATGGCCAAAGCTGGGTAAAACCTCGTATCCCACTGTCTTGCCGTTGGCAGTTACGGCGGTAATCCGCTTAGCCCGCACCGGCAATACGACCTCCATGGCGGCCGGGCGTGTGAGCTCGACCTCCCATGTGTCGGTGTTGTCCGCGCGCTCGAATTGCACCGCCACATCAGGCGTGCGGAACGAAGCACGGTCCCAATCGGCTGGCAAATGCGGTGTAAAGCGCACCATGCCGTTCGGATAGTCGGCCAGTACGCCAAACAGCCCCTCCAGTGTCACGCGTAAGATGAGGCTGGCACCTCCGACGCCGGTGGCTCCGAAATGCTGGCAGGCCGGCAAAACGGCGCCCAGCAGGATGTCCCAACCGTCTTCCGCAAAGTCCGCCTGAAAATAAGCGAGCGAGAGGTTGAGGTAGTCCAGCAAGCATAACGGTCGCACGGACCATATCCCGGGAAGCCAGTTGGAGGTCCACACCTCGCGTCCTCCAAAAGGGGTACGGTCGTTCTGCAGACCCCATTCAGTATAATACAACGACTCCGCCGCCTGCCTGGGCGTAACCAGCCCGGCATCGATCGGGAGGCAAATGCTGTACAGCCACGCATCTTCGTGCAGGCGTCCATGGCCGGCTTGTTCGATGTAGGCCCCGGCGTGTCCCCGACGAGGGATCCAGAGCTTCGCCAGAAAGGCACTCTTGATCTTGTTCATCATGGCCGAATGGTACTCGGTCGATGCGGCATCACCTGCGCGCTGTGCCATGTCACGAGCCGCCTGATGACCGCGGTACGCATAGGCCGTTTCCTCTACCGAGCCGCCGCCATTATACCAAACAGAATCCGTTGGCCAGGTGTTGATGTAGCTCTCGTAGAGACCGTCGTCGTCAGGATCAAAACAGTCGTGAACCCACTCAAGGTGCAGATCCAGCGCGGGGCGCAGAAGCTTCTCCAACTCCGGATCAGCGGTCCAGCGCCAGTCGTAGACGATCTGATCGAAGAACTGCGTCTGCATGTTGTAGAACGCCTGGTCTTGGACAATGTGCCCCCGCCCATAGAATCGTGAATCCTGATGTTGCACACACAGTCGTAGCCCTGGATCGGCCTTGGCCAAGGTCTTGTCCGATTCGGTGACCTGAGAGCCGACATAATAAGCCGCTTCAGCTTTGACCCGGTCGTGCCAACCACACACGGTGCCACCAAAGATCATCTGCCAGCCTGGGAATGGTACGTTCCAAGCCATGTTGCTGTGGACGAAAACTGGCGGGTACCAGCCGCCATCCATTTCGGCCACCGCGCAGGAGAGACAGGCATCGAAGCGGGGCTCAGGCGTGGAAGACACGACGCGTCCGGCCAGCGCTGTAGCTTGCAGTAATGTCGTCGCAGAGGTGCAGCCATTTGGAGTGATGGCCGCGCACAAGGGCCAGCATGAAGGCACCATAGATTCTCTGGCCCCGCCCAAGACGCACGACAGGCCGGTCGCCGGCCAGCGCGAAGGCGTTGGTGTTATTGATGAAAAGCGGTCGATTGTGGTATGCACCCGAATTATGCCCCACTAGGGCTGGGCCTTTTGCCTGTTGAGGCGTGGGCTGAACCGGTGCGGCAGGCGCAGCTTCAGCGGTCGGCCTTAACGCTGCGTCAACCGCCAAAAGAGAGGGTTGTTGATTCATTAATTTCCCTGGCTCGTTGCTGAAGTATTTTTAGCGCTCTTCTTGGTCTTTTTTTCTTTCAGCAATTTCTGGATCGCGGTGTCGTAGGGGCCGCGGCTGATGTCTTCCGGGATGAGATCCAGATGCGCCGCAGGCGCATCGGTAAACACCTTCCGTACCGCATCAAGGTAGCCGAAGCCGTATTCGCGGTAAGGCGCAAGGTAGTGGCCTTCCCCCCACTCGTTCCAGTTGTCCAGCAGCAACATGCGATGGCCCAACTCCTGCTCCGGCAGCTTGGCCATGAACTCATCCGTCCGGCGCAAGAGCGTCGCAAAGTCATCCGGCGGAAGTTTCCACATGCTCCCTTCGTCGTGCCAACCGGTCCATGCCTGAGATGCGGTCGGAATCTGGGGTAAAATACCCAGCTTCTGAATACCCTCCATCTGCTGCAACTGTGAGTCAATGGCTTGTGCCGGAGTTGGGTTATTTGCCACGTACCAACAGTAGGCGAAGGAGTAGTCCACACCTATCTGCTTCATCAACGACAGTTGCTTGACATCAACATTGCGGTTCTCGCCCATGACCATCAGCCCGGAAAAGCCTACATCTTGACAGGCCTTTCGCATGAGCTTGATCGCCTTAGCGACATTCTCAACGCTGCCCAGATCATCGACCAAAAACTCAGGCCGGTAGATGAAGAGTACCGGCTTGTTGTCGATCTTCAGATAGCTGGGATGTTTGAAATAGTTTTCTATCCAATACGGTAGCAGATTCGTCATCAAATCTTTTTCGTCCAAAACCCCGGCCTTTCCACGATTCTGGTTCTCCCACATGATGGTAAACTTCATCTTGTCTGCGTAGCGCGACTTAAAGAACGCGTCGTGGAGGGCCGACGAGAACATCGTGGTCACCGGTCCGCCTTGGCTGGTGCGGTACCAGCAGTAGATAAAGAAATCGATGCCGTGCTCCGAGGCCCAGAGTGTTTCCCAGTCCGACACCTCGGGATTTTCCTGATTGTAGAAACCAAGGGCCGGCGTCCGCTCGGGATGCTTGGCAACGTTGCTCCACATACCCGGCTTGTCGGCTTCCCATAACGGACAATGATGCGCCCCGATTAAGACACGGGATTTGGCGGGTTTCGGCTCCGGGATATAGGCGGGGTTTGAGATTTCGATGGCAGGCAGGAAGTATACGGACAAGGGGCTCACCACGACCTGCCCGTTATCATCCATTCGAAGCTGCAGTTCGCATGTCATTTCACTGTCAGCCTTGACGGTCCATTCCTGCCTTGCGCTCTTGCCTGCCTCGATCCGGATTTTCGATTTCTCAGGACCGGATACCAGATGTACTCCGTCTGGGAGCGTGAGCTGGAGTTTCACTTCCGTGGCGGTACTCCCGGCATTACGCATAACAGTCATGATGGGGGTCTGCCGCTTCGATCGACTGACCGGCTTGACGGGAGCAAATTCCCGAATAGAGATTTGAGTGGCGGGTTCCGGCCGGCAGGCAACGTCACCGACAAAGTCATTCTTCTTTAAAGCCAGTCCTGCAAGGTCGACTATAGGCGCTTGCCCGGCCAAGTGAATGTTATGAAAGGCCACACCGCGAATATCGTGTTTGGGATCAAAGCCATACAACTCGCTGGGTGGAATCGTTTTCCCGTACAGCGTGAGGCCGTCCACCAACACATTACGAACACGGCCACGCTCGGAGTCATGTCCCCAGCAATCCTTTTGGACTACGCCACGGAATAGGATGGGTCCCGGCGATAGCCACGCATAGGGGCTACCGGCCGCGTTGGTTACCCCGTCGAGATCGGATACGCTGGTATCTTTGAACGTGATGTTCTCGATCAGAGACCCATCGGATACATGAATTCCGAAAATCCAATGGCTGGAGAAGATGATGTCGTTGTTGCTGAAAACGATGTTTCTTACCGGTGAACGGGTTTCGTAGGTTACCCCGAGCGCGTAGCCCCAGTCATTCCAGATTGTACAGCGCTCAACTCGGATATCTTCCGCTGGAATGTTCCCGGTGGTCGTCTTGACCACAATGCTATCGTCATGATTGCGCACGAAACAATCGTGGACGTGAACCCGGCTGGAATTGACGCTATTGATACCATCGCTGTTCAGACGGCCGGAGATGATGCGGACATCGTTGACATCGATGTCGCCCGACTTGCCAATGACGAAATTCCAGTTGGCAGCATTACGCAGGGTGATGCCTTCCACTGTGACGTGGCGTGCCCTGTCGAAGTTGAGCATGGACCCGCCGGGGTGCGGAATCTCGCTGGCATCCACGATGCCACGACCGCAGATTCGAACGTGATCCACATTTTTCAGGCCAAATACATTCACGCTATGGAAGACGACTTTCCACTGCTCGCTGTACTTGCCTTTGTCGCCCGGCTTCAATTTTGCCTTGAGTATGGCGCCGCCCGCGAGATAGAGCGTCTGGCCGCTCTTAAGTTCGATTCCGGTTGTTTCATGCACGCCGGGGCCGAAGTAAAGCACGTTCGGATCGGTGGACGAGGGAATGTTTTTTTCAGGTTCACCCGCAAAAATATGCAAAGCCATATGGGTGTCGCCATCCAGAATAAGCGTCATCTTCCGGGGTTGGTCGAGTGTGAACTCGATGGCGCCATCAATGATACGCGTTGTGATTCCGGCACGTTCCGGGCGCAAGGCCGCCGTCTTGAATGGCTTTGCTGGTACCACGCGCACCGTCACCGGCGCGCTCATATCGAAAAGCACAAAGGAGGCGCGCTCCGAAGCGTAGTCGGGCTTATGCGAGGCCAGCCCGCCGGTTGGCATGATTTCCGCACGCACCGGCGCCTGATAAACGAATAGTGGTTTTCCGGCTACGGATACTTCTGTAAAATCCGGAGACGGGATCTCGCTGGCAGGTGCTGGCCAAGTGATAACGGGCGGGGATGAGTGGTTCATATCAATGGTCATACAAGCTTCTCCTCGTTATCTAAACTACAGCCATGCCGCACACGGACTGGCTGGAAGCGGGGGCTCCCAGCCAAACTGCCTGTTTAGTGCTTAACAGCTATCTTATCGCCTTTGGGCTGGCCAATGGCTTTTAACAATAGGGCAAACCAAGGAGTCTCGATATCAAAAGGCCTGCCGCCTTTGATACGCGGAAACTCAATCGCGCGCAATACGTTGTTCATTTCCTCATCTTCACCAACCACGCCACCGATGCCAGCCAAGGCGCACTCAACCGCTTTCTTGGCACAGGCGTGAATCAAAGCTTTATCCTTGGCGATCGGGGCTGCTGCTCGGCTGTAATAACCGCTCTTTTGGACTATCGTCTTCTCAGCGCCAAGCATCTCGCCGAACTGTTTGGCAAACCAGCCGCCGACATTAACTTTGTCCAGGCGCGGATGTCCGAACGCATCACGCGGGACAGACTCTCCACTGGCTTCAAGCTCGGAAATAATCGCTTCAACGCACGCACCTTCTGAAACAAAAATATTCACCCCATCGTTCTTATCCATCACCACGCGCAAGCGGGCAGCTTCGGCTTGGACGTCAAACGCCATCTCAGGCACATAAACAGCATGCACATCCTCGCGCTCGCGCATCAACCCGAATTCAGGCAGGTAATTAAAACCTTCCAGCAGTTTGCGATAGGCATCCGCCGTGGCTGCCGTCAGCCAGCCGCAATTACGTCCCATGACCTCGTGTACGATCAACATGCGGGGATTGGCAGTATTCTCCTTCACCACATTAGCGAAAAATTTGGCGCCCTCTTCCGCTGCCGTCCACGCGCCCAGGCTCTGTCGGATCGGAATCACATCGTTATCGATGGTCTTGGGCAAGCCCACCACGGTCAACCCATAATGATTCTTTGCAAGGAAGGCGGCCAGATCGGCTGCCGCAGTGTTAGTATCGTCCCCGCCAATGGTGTGCAACACATCCACGCCATCCTTAACCAATTGATCAGCAGCCACCTGCTGAGGGTTCTGATCTTCCTTGACCAGGCCGCGCTTCACACAGTCCTTAACGTTGGTCAGCTTCACGCGGCTATTGCCGATTGGGCTGCCGCCATGCTCAGTCATAAAGAGGGCGTTTTTGCGAACTTCAGGAGTGACCACAATGCTTTGGCCCTTCAAGAGCCCTGCATACCCATTAATGTAGCCGATAATTTCGACTTCCGGGGCGACGCGGGAATACTCATCGATCAGATAGCCAATTGCTGCACTCAAACACGGCGCTAATCCGCCTGCCGTCAAAATACCAACCTTTTTTACTTTCTTACTCATGAATTCTCCTTGAATGATCTCAATCTTGTTCCACTAAAAAATCGCGTTCAGTATAAAAACCTCACGGGCTCTTTACAAGAAAAGATCGCCCAAGGTACTTGCCAAACAAGGTTTTGCAAAGGCAGAAGTCAGGAGGCAGGTCTCGATAAATTCGCATAATTCGCCCTACCCACGAGGCTCAGCAAGCTTCGCCATCCAGAAGACATGACCTATAAGGAGGAGAAGATTCTTCTGGAGGGCGAAGCTTGCTGAGCCGCGTCAACACGGGATCCTCAATGGCTTCTGGGTCGTGTCGCGTTTCTCAGGCGAGAATTCTGGATGCTGAATTCTCTTTTTTTAATGGGGACCGGCGAAGTTAGGGGCCTTGCATTTCTGGAGCGCTTCGCGCCCACTGGCCTGATTGACTTGGCGCAATTTGGTCACCACTCGACCATTAACCATCCGCACCTGCACTACCAGGTAGTAAGTCTCCCCTTTTTTGGCATCTAACGTAAAAGTATAGGAGTTCTTGATTTTGCTTATGATGTTTTTTTTACCAGGATCGCCTTCCCAACAAAGATAACTGAACGTCTTGAGGGTCCCAATCAAGATTTTGTCATCCCGAACCTCCATCGGGAAGGTGACCATATTATCGTTACACCGGATCACATAAATCCGGCACCGTTCCGGATTATCAAGATTTCGACTCAGATTAGGGATTCCCACATGCTGTTTTGTCGAGGTGCACCCCGCCGCCAGGATCAGTAGCAGGACACCCAGTATTCCCTTGCTGATGGTTGCTACAATATTGAGACAAAATTTACTGTTACGATGCGTCATTTAACCCAACCTATTCTTTTATGCCTAGTGATTGCTCATGATTACAAACGTCAGAACCTGTACGCCGCTAAACCCTTCCACAGCGCGCAGTGTCTTTCGGAATTTCTCACGCTCGTCCGTTTCACCAAACACGAATTCACGCCCCACCACGCGCGATACCACATGATAGTACGCCGACATTTCCTCAATAATTCGAGCTTTACGCATAGATGGCCTCCTCTCGCCTTTCTATACATAACGAAAATATGTCTATATTATTGTAAATATAATTCTACTATTAGCCTGTCCCTGGGGAATCATCCCCCCGCATCATCGTCAAACAACCGCCACCGCTCAACCCCGCGTATCACCACATGGTATATCGCACCTTCGTATTCAACTCTCAGTTTCCTTGCCATCCTCTACATCTACATTCTTTCACTATCATTATGCAATATTTATCGTTTAAGGGCTGACCCCAATCCGCTTTCCAATCAAAAAAAACCCCGCCAGAGATCCTATTTACAGGACCTATCAAGCGGGGTGCACAAACTGATCTCAGGGAGCTCTACCGCATAACACGGTCAAAGAACTCATCCTTCTTCAATCCCTGCTGCCACTGGTGATGGCGCCGAACCGAATCCATTCGCTTCCTTGGGGAAAGCGAAAGGAAGCGCTGGGTTTCAACAGGACCCAGCTTCTTCATAAGCAGGCTGATACCCTTTTCGACCAAGGTGTTTTCTTCAAGCAAAGCAATCGATTTCATTTCAAATCCTCCCTTATCACAAATTCCAGCGGATTATAGACCTCCAGCTTTACGCGGCTTGACCGGCACCGCTTTATCAAATCCTTGTCACATGTAATGAAAATATCCGCCGCCACTTCTGCAAACGCCACATGTGCCGCATCCGCTACACCAAATTTGCTGCGGATTAACGATTCTGCCCGTTCGCGAACTGCCGCCGTAAAGTGAGCCTCGGCCTGGGAACGTCCCAGCAATTGCTCAACTTCAACCCGTTGATAAACATCACCAATATCGGCCACTTCCGCAAAATGTACGGGGGAAACCACCACCACATACCGCCCCTGATCAATATGACTCATGATCAGGTAATATGCATCAGTCTCCAGCCGGATGGGCAGTAATGACTGATCATCGTAAGGCCGACACAACGTACAGACATCGATATACAGGCGTTTTTTCATTTCAGCCGCACCATTCACTTCAATGTACATTACGGTACTCATCGTTATTCCCCCCGTCAAGCAATCCCCGCTCATTCACATCCCGCTCCCTCGGATGACATCGCTGGTGCTCCTTTCTGAGGTCGTTGATGGTCAACCTGGCATAGTGCTTCAACGTTTCCAGAGACTCATGTCCCAGCAGTTCCTTAACGTGGTACATGTTATTTCCCGCAAATAGCCCGTAGTGCCGTTGGTTTTTGAACCAGAGTGAGGCAGACGTTAAGGCAGCCATAATACGGGAATGTAGCCCCAGTGCCGTAGTGCCGTTTCCGGGCCTTCCCCATACCTTTTTGATTGAGCTCCGTTCTTTTTATGTTTGATCGGATTTATGGAATGGCTAACGTCCGCCGATGCCATTTTTCTTTGCCACAGCCGAGGAGGTTGAATTGTTCCGGGACAAACTTCCCTTTTGCATTTGTCCGCTTTGTAAGCGGATGGGATTCATGATCCGTCATGGGTTTCAACGTTGGGTGGATGGGCCGAAGAAGTCCGGCATTCGCGGCTGGCGCATCTCGTGCAAGGGGTGTGACCCCAAGACAGGTCAGAACAGAACCTGGAGTGTGCGGCTCGGTGATACCTTGCTTCGGCGCTGGTTTTCGGCTCAGCAACTCTGGGATTTCCTTCAACTCCTGCGCAATGGCCGATCCATCAAGAAGAACTGGGAAGAGGCTTGCTTGAAAGGCTTTTCCGCTTCACTGGATACCGCTTACAAGCTGCTGCGCCGCCTGGCTCTATGCCAGACCGTTCTGAGAACACAACTTTGTGTCAGAGGGCCGCCTCCAAGCGAAGAAACGGGGGTGCCCCTCTTCCATGTGTTGGCGCACTTGAAAGAGGTGTTTGGCAATTTGGCGCCCATCACGTCCTACCAGTTATCCTTTCAACGGAACTTCCTGGCAGTGACCTAAAACACACCCCGCATTTCCAATCTACCACGGACATATCCGGCCCGCCAAGCCTGACGTTTTCCACCAACACGCGATTCCAATCGGTGGACTCCTTTAGAGACCTGTAGGGTCTTTCCAACAACTAAAGGAGGTTCTTTTGAAACGAATAAACGTGTATCTGAAGCTACGTGTTGGTGTCCCAGATGCCTGAGCCGGTTTTGAACGCGATGCCAAACCATGAAGGAAAATTCGAACCGATGATATCGTCATTCGTCCCGAAGTGGCCACTTTCTCCCCACGGGATATAAGCATCCTCCATCGCCAGAGTACCGGCAAAAGCCGCACTACACAGGAGCGCTACCAAAGCCACTAATAATTTTGTGCGGAGCTCCAAGCTGCGCCATGTGCGACGAAGTTTTTTAGTCATTGTATCTCGATATCTTTCTTTATCTGGGTAGCTGACTCTCATATACAATCCTTTACCGCCACGTAAAAAAAACTGACTCACCACCATGGTTTTTCTTATAGCGGAATCAGTAAAAGTCACCTGATTTGATCCGCTCGCCCACACTAAGCGCCTGCCTACCCAGCCAGTCCTCATAGAGTTGGCAATACTGGCTATAGCCCCCTTCGGTTTTGTTGGCTCGACTTCACTCACCACGGGTCAGGGAAAGCGGGCGCCCAGATATGAACAGTCTCGGCGCATAGCCATTCGACAGAGCTCATGACAGGCGCTCCTCCCACAAGACAATATGGATTCGGGCGCCTGACTTCGGAAGTCCAGTATGTGTATGCGAGCGGGGTTCCTGAGTTAAAACAACATATTTGAGTCCGCAAAACTGATGACTCTACTCGTTGCGCATAACGCATTTGTAGTTATGCGCACAAGATAACTGGCCTCACATTCATAAAGGGGGACAGACCGGAATGGCGCTAAATTAAGGGCCTTTTCACTCAAACCCACCCCTAACCCCTCCAAGGAGGGGATCAATCATAAGAGATTGAAGACCAACGAGATCCCCTCCTTGGAGGGGCACGCAAAGCGGGGGTGGGTCTCGTCCCTAGAAAGCCTTATCTTAGCGCCATTCGGGACAGACCGTCATTGCCCCTTCTATCCTGTTCTTCAACGGCGAGACGCCGTTGCCACTTTAGCCCGTCTTTACCTGTTCGAGGGTAAAAATGCTCTGTTTGCTCGATTTTCGATCAAAGGTCTGCCCCACATTTTATTTTCAGCTCTTCAAGTCGCGGTGGCGGTTGTTCCGGTAATGTGAGGTTGAGCTGGTACAACAAAAGCTCAAGGTCTTTTGCGGGCTGTGTATAGCGAGGCA
>JBBQNS010000046.1:0-25770 GCA_038330175.1 Kiritimatiellia bacterium | reverse complement strand
CTCGCCCTCCAGAAGAACATGATATACAGAGGCGAGATGTTTCTTTTGGAGGGCGAGGCTTGCCGAGCCGCGTGAATAAGGGGTGCTGTAGGGGTTTCAGGAGGACTTCCAGTTTCTCAGGCGAGGATTGGGTAATAGTTGATGGCTTGACGTGAGCTTGAAGCTGTCGATAATAAGGGGATTGTTTATCTCTTGGCGGATGATTTTGGTCCCATTATGATTGATGTTGAAAACGTAACGCAGAAGTTTGGTCCGGTGACAGCGCTGGATGGAATTTCTTTCCAAATCCAGCAGGGTGAGTCGGTTGCGCTTGTCGGTTCCAGTGGAGCGGGCAAGACGACATTGCTCCGCATCTTATCTACCTATATGGCGCCTACCTCCGGTTCGGCTTCGATCGGGGGGCATGATGTGGTGACCGATTCTTTGCGCGTCCGTAGACTGGTTGGATATCTCCCCGAAAAAGATGCGATTTATCCCGAGATGCGAGTCATAGAATACCTTGCGTTTCGAGCCAAGTTACGCAGGCTTTATGGCCGAACGCGCGTCAAGCGCTTGCGGGAAATGATTGGGCGTTGTGGTTTGGCTGGATTGGAACGTGCGTTGATGGGAAACCTCTCCAAGGGCGAGACCCGGCGGGTTTTGTTGGCGGACAGTTTGGCAGGGGAACCCGAATGTATTTTGCTTGATGAGCCCACGCTGGGTTTGGATCCAATTAATGTTGAAAGGATCCATGCCCTGCTTTCTCCGCTGCGGGGGGAACGGACGCTCCTTTTTTCTACGCATGATATGGCGGAGGCCGAATCGCTGGCTTCACGCATTATGATTCTGGGCCGGGGAAAGCTGATTGCCTTTGGCTCCGCAGTGGAACTCTATTCAAAGTTCGGGGTCCGGACGTTATCTGATGTGGTTAAAGCCTCTGCATCAAGGGGCAATCCCCGATGAATGCAATCCGGATTCTGGTTCGGCGCGATATGCGGTCTTGGTTGTCGCTCCCTGCGTTTTACATGATGGGGGCGGGCTACCTATTGGTGACGGGGATCGTTTTCTGGATATTTGCCATGACCATGAGTGGTCGGGGTTTGATGACGACTGAAATCACCTTCAATGGGATGATCTTTTGGATGGCCTTTCTGGCCGTGGCCTCTGCGATATCAGTAAAACTTTTAGGGGATGAGCAGGAGCGCGGAACGTTGGAACTGTTGTTGACGGCCCCGGTGAGTGAAACCGAAATAATTCTTTCGAAAGCCGGGGCGGGGTTTTGCTTGATCCTTTTATTGGCGTTACCTGCCGTGATCTACCCTTGGATTTTGAAAGCGCTTTATCCTGAGTGGCGTGGGGTTGATTTTGGTATGTGGCTGTCGGGTGTTTTAATCCTGGTGCTGCTGACGGGGGTGATGACGCTGACAGGAATGTTCTGGTCGCAATTATTCCGCCGTCAGGTATCCGCCAACGTTGCGGCCTTTCTCACGGGTGCGATGTTAGTTTTTCGGGGATCCTTTCGAAGTTGGATTGGGGGCGGGGCTGATGATGCTTCGGCCGGCCTGGTGGCGGTGGCTTCACATATTTCCAGCTTTTCTGTTGGATTAATTGATAGCCGTACGCTGGTGTTTTACCTCAGCGGTATGGCAATTCTGCTTTTCATGAATATCCGGTTATTGCAATGGATGCGTTATCGGCGTACGTCCGGCGGGGTCAATGCGGCCCTTTCGTTTTTGTTGGTGATAATACTTGGATTATTGGTGAATTATTTGGCTGTGCGTCATCCGGCGAGGATGGATGTCAGCGCGGCAGGTAATAGTCCGCTACCGGCCGCGGCGGTGAAAACGCTAGACCATGCCAAAACTCCGGTTCAAATAACCCTGTTGGCGACGGTGGGGGATCCGTTGGCGATTATGGTGCGGCGGGTCATTGAGAAGTATCAGTTTGTCCATCCCTTGTTACAGGTCGAAATTGTTGATCAATCCACTGAGCTGAGTCGGACGCGTCAGCTTGTGAGCCAATATGAAATTCGTCAGTCCAATGTGCTGATAGTCAGTTGTGGTACCCGCTACAATGTGATTCCGATCAAGGGGCTCGAACGGGCGTCTCTTGGCGAGGTGCGGTCTGACCAGCTGGGTGCCACGCCGGGTGTCGTATTGGAGGCAACGATGATTCTGGCATTGCAGTCCGTGGCACAGGAAAGGGTACCGATCGTTTATTTTCTAACGGGGCATGATGAACGTAGTGTTGATGATTTTACAGATTACAGAGGCTATTCTGAAATTGCTGGCGTCATTCGTGAAAGACAGGCGGAGGTGCGCCCTCTGTTACTGGGCGCGATGGAGGCGGTGCCAAATGATTGTGCCGTCATGGTCATTGCGGGGCCAGCGCGGAGGTTGGCTGATTGGGAGATTAGCAAAATCAGGGATTATTTAGCGCGAAGCGGACGCGTCATGATGTTGCTTGATTTTGGTTACCAGAGTGGCTTGAAGCCATTGCTTGAAGAGTGGGGTATCCGCTTGGGCGAGGATCGCGTCCTCGATTCAAAGAGTCTTCCGCTCTTAACTTCTAATCGGGACCGATCATCAGCGGTAGGACTGGGAGAGGTGCCTGTCATTCGGTATGGTCGGCACCCCATCACAGATGGTTTGGATGGCTTGGTCTCTTCTTTTTTCATGCCTCGGGCGGTGGACTCCCTCTTTAGTAATACCCCGCACGGCAGCCTTAATGACCATGCAGATCGACCCCGTGTGGTTGAGTTGGCCTTTAGCTCAGTAAAAAGTTGGGCGGAGGCGGATCACGAACAGAGCCCGCCTCAATTCAATGAAGGCTATGACAGGCCTGGGCCTATCCCGCTGGCAGTTTGTGTGGAAAAAGGCTTTTTATCGGAGATCTCCATGGATATTAAGCCAGTTCGGATGGTGGTGCTTGGCGATTCCCAATTTGCAGCTAATTCCTGTTTGGCGGGTGCAAATGAAGCCTTCTTTATCAATGCGTTGGAATGGCTGCAAGAACGCGGAGGAACCGCCCCAAAACTTACGGAATCAATCGGGATTTTCAATTTACGCATGAGGGCAGACGAGCGGTTGATGGCCTTCGTTCTGATCGTGGTGACGATGCCGCTGATATTGATCGGGCTTGGTTTGTTTGTCGTCCTGGCCCGGAGGGACAGGCGATTAACTTCTTACCCCTTCCGGAAAGAGGGAGCCTGATAATGAGTTGGAAGCCCACGTTTTGGATTTTTGTTTTAGTAATTTTGGCGGCTGTGTTTGTTTTGATTTTTGAGCGATCCTCCGATTCGACATCGAGGGTTCTCCCAATGGAACCTCCTTTATTGCAGTTTAGTCCAGAGGCGGTGAACCATCTTTCTATAACGACAGGTGGTCTCGTGATTGAATGCCTTCGGCATGAGGGACAATGGGTTTTGGTCCGGCCCATGGACGCCCGTGCGGATGAACTCCGAATCAGGCGGATTCTTGAGGCGCTGGATAACGGACGTATCCGGGAGTCGCTGAGTCCTGACCGTCTTTTACAACGTAACTTGACAGCCGCCAGTTTTGGCCTTGAATCCCCGCGAGCCCAGTTGCTGGTCGGGACGGAATTACGGACAGATGAAATTCTAGTGGGGGATGATGCTCCGTTGGGTGAATTGGTTTATCTGCGGATCAAAGGCAATCCCAATGTAATAGGTGCAACTTTAAAGTTATCTGAAATCCTGCCGATTACTTTGGATAATGTGAGGGATCGTTCCGTTTTTCCAGCTGGCCTAAAGCGGGTGACGCGTCTGGAATTAAAACATCCGGGTGGGTTCCTACAACTAGCGCTTCGGGACGGGCAATGGCGCATTCAGCAACCCGTGGATGCTTTGGCCGATAATCGCTTAGTGGAACGGTTGATTCAGTCACTTTTGGCATTGAAAGTGGAGGACTTTGGCGTTTCGGAAGCTCCCTCGGATCCGGTGGTGTACGGGTTAACGCCAGATGAGGCTTTAATGCAGGTTACTCTGACCTCTGAGGGCGGGCATGCGCCATGGGTGCTGACTGTAGGGAAAATTCGACAGGATATCCCCACGCTCATCTATGCCAAGATTAGTGATGTGCCGTCCGTCTGTTCCATCAACCGCGACGTCCTTGCATTACAAGGGGTTAAGGCTGAGTCATTGCGTGATCTTCGATTGTGCAATGCCAATCCTGCAGCCATTGTTTCCATTACATTGCGTGAGGGAGATTCGAAACTGGTTTTGGAAAAAAACGAAAAAATAGGCTGGTCTATTCAGGAGCCGTTCCATTTTAAGGCGGATGCTCAAGCGGTAGGCGGGCTTTTGAAGGCCATCTGTAATGTAAAATTGTCAGAGACTTCGGAGGGGGATATTACCAATAAGCCCAAAAGCGTTCTTCCTGCGTTTGCCTGCCGTGTAGCGATCGCTTCGGTATTGCCATCCGGAGTAGTGACAAATCAAGCGCTTGTGCCAGCGCCCGCAGGGGTGAGTTGGAGCTATCGGTTTTCCGTTCCCGCTCCCGGAATGGCTAAAGGTCTAGTCTATTGTGAGGAAACCAAAAGTTTAGTGGAGGTTCAGGCGCAGGCATTGAATTTGGTCTGGCCCCAGCCGTCCCAGTCCTTTTTGCTTGGAGATCCGCGGCCTTACATGGATCGGCGGATGTTTGAAATTGAGCCCTCTCAGGTGCGGCGTATCAGTTTAGCCCGGAGTGGCCGGGAAGACACCGTGACGGTTGGGAGTGATGGGGTTTGGCTCGTGGATTCACCGCCGGATGGAAAGGTCATCAAAGGAGCCATTCCGGAACTGCTGAGCCTTGCGGTCTCCTTGCGCGCAGAACGTATTGAAAGCATGAATGCCACGAAGGTGTTGGAGTACGGGATTGATGAGTCTTCGCCTCGGATCACTTTTGGATTAACCGGAACAAATGGCATCCAAAAAACACTACTTTTAGGGGGTGCCTGTGGGACTAATGGAATCTACTCCATGATTCAGGGACAAGATATGGTATTCGTACTCAAAAAAGGATTGGCGCAGGCCCTGTCACGGCCCTTGGTTGAATTGCGGTGAGCGGGTTGCCTGCAAGCTTACGTATGATTACCTCCTTTTCCAGATTCAAACGGTTTGCGTGGCTGGGCTATTTATTGGCAGGCGTCTTGGCTGGCCTCATGATTGTAGTTTTGGGCTTGTCCGTTTTAGGTTTTCCTGAATTTTTAACCCGCTGGATTTTGGCCGACGTCAACAGGGGGGACTTTTTTATCCAGACCCACGATGTTTATTTGGATCTGGGAGGTGGATTTAATGCCCGCAATGTCAGGGTGTACCGCAAAGGGCTCCTAGGCCCCCCATTTCTAGAAGCCCGGGAGTGCCGTATCTTGTATCGCTTGTTTGACCGATCCAGGAGTGGTCGAAGCCGAATCAAGGAGCTTAAGGCATTTGATGGGACACTCCGGCCTCTTTGGAGTTTCACGAGTATGGGATCCAACTGGCCCGCAGCGGGCGCCATAAAAATCTTTCCCCCATCGCGAGAAGGAGCGTTCATCAAGGAAGTCGATTTGGACGTGGCTCTCTTCAACTTCGAGGTATTGGGTGTTTGGGTGGAGCGGGTTAAAGCGTCGGTGCAAGTCGAACAAAAAGGGGTCTTTTTCTCCCGCTTGACCGGTAAAATCGGCCGCGAAATGCACTCCGGTACAGTTGACGGCACGCTGGCTTGGCATCAGAATGGCCAAGTGGCCGGTCGGCTTGCTACCACGTTTGATCCTCGGGCCTTAATTCCTGTATGCCAATTATTTTACCCCGAAGCCGTGGGTGTGCTGGATCAGTTCTCATTTCCCGCCATCCCACCACGGATGGATTTTACCTTCGAAGCCAAATCTAAGCCCGTGCTGTCAGGTACTGCCACGGGTCGGATTCAAGCGTCTAACTATGCCTATCGGGGAGCTATCATTGGCTATGCAAGCATGACTGGCAAATGGGGCTTTGGCGAGGGAACGAATTGGATGAGAATTGACCCCTTCACACTTACCATGGAGGGGCGGCAGGCGAGGGGACAGGTAGATTTTGACTTTATTTCAGGAGAGGCTGACTTTCAGGTTCGGTCCGAAGTCAATATAGCGGCGGTACTCCGAATCCTGGGACTGAAGGAGTACCTGATGGCACCTTGGGATTTTGAGGCGGGTGCCCGAGTGGTGGCCAAGGGGCGTATGGGGTATTCCCATCCGGAAAATTCAAAAGTCGAGGCGATGGTTGAGGGGAGCCGCATAGGTTATAAAGGCATTTACTTTAATGATTATTCTTTCGATTATAAAAATAGCGGTTTCACACACACTATTTCAAATTTCCGAGGGAATACCGGAGGGGGATTTGTCAGCGGCTCAGCGGTGCTATTGGCCGACCGGCATGGCGACCATTGGACGGCGGATGTTAAGACGGAGATTATCAATGCCGACACGGATGAATTACTGAAGTTAATCAACACCAACCCTGTTTGGCGTGTGGGAGGCAAAGCGTTTGGGACCCTTGAAGTGAGTGGTATGGGTGCAGAACTAAAGGGACAAGGCCAATTAACCATTCGAGAAGCCCGTATTTTTAAGAGCCCACTTGCCTCGGGGTTATTAGCGGGATGGGGTAGAATCTCTCGTGACTTGGATCTGGCGGATCTCCCTGCTGAGGCCCGGTTTTCTTTCGTCTTGAGTCATAACCAAATCAATAGTCGGGATTTTTTTATGGAGGCCGGCAGTTTGGGGCTGGAGGCGCAGGGAGGGTGTGGCATGGACGGCTCTTTGAACTGGCATTTTCATCCACTGCTAATGAAAAAAAGTAATGCCAAATGGCGGACTATGACGTCATTTTTTATGCCCATGTTGAAAGGGGATGTTGAATTAACCGGAACCTTTGATAAACCGGAATGGCATTTTCTTTCCAGTAAGCAGAAGGATTGAGTGATGATCAAAACAGAAAATACACCCCGTGTCGTTCACATCAAGACTTATGGGTGTCAAATGAATGAGCGCGACAGTGAGGCGATGGGGGCCCTGCTGGTCCGGCATGGGTATAAATTGGCCGTTAGTGAGGCAGATGCGGATATCATCCTCGTTAACACGTGTAGCATACGGGGAAAAGCAGAGGACAAGGCTCTGGGTAAACTACGGTTGATCGCTGCGGAAAAACGGGAGCGACCCGGTTTGGTTGTAGGGGCCGTTGGATGCATGGTGCAACGCTTGGGAACGGACATCCTTAAAAAGGTCAAAGGGCTCGATTTGGCGGTCGGAACACACCGACTGGGCGCCTTGCCGGCCTTAATTGAAGCGGTGGTTGAGGGGCGTGGGCCGTTGGTGGATACTGGGGAATCGGATCCAGAATCTGATTTGTTGTCCGGACATTTAGCCGGGTCGCTTTCGGCGTATGTGAATATCCTTTTGGGATGTGATCGGCATTGTGCCTATTGTATTGTCCCCACGGTAAGAGGCGCGGAATGGAGCCGACCGGCAGAAAGCGTTTTGCGCGAAGTACGGGCTCTAGCGGAACAGGGATGCCGTGAGGTTACCTTGCTGGGACAAAGCGTGATGTCGTACGGGAAGAAGAATCCGGTATGGGCGGAATCGCATTCCTCCGCGATGGGGTTTACTGAGCCGCTTCCGCGGCTGTTGGAGGCCGTGAGCCAGGTGCCCGGGATTCGAAGAATCAGATTTACGTCCGGGCATCCTACCGGTTGTAGCGCGGAAATTGCCCGGGCTATGGGGGAAGTCCCCGGGATATGCGACCATTTTCATCTACCCGTCCAATCGGGTTCTGACCGTATCTTGAAGAAAATGCGGCGTGGTTACACCGCAGAAGATTACCTCGCTGCGGTAAAGCGTTTGCGTGACGCTGTCCCCACGCTGGCGCTGACAACAGATGTGATTGTCGGATTCCCTGGTGAAACCGAAGAGGATTTTGAGGCAACGCGGCGCCTGATGGCGATCACCCAATTCGATAATGCTTTCATTTTCAAATATTCACCTCGTGAAGGAACACCGGCGGCAGAGTGGGAGGATAATATTTCTGCAGAAGAAAAATTGAGGAGAAACCACGTGATTCTTGCGGATCAGGATCTGCTGGGAGAGGCGCTCAACCGGGCGTGTATTGGCAGGACTGTTGAAGTGCTGGTGGAAGGGCCAAGCCTTCGCAACAAGGCGCGCTGGGCGGGGCGTTCGAGCACGAATAAGATTACGATTTTTGACCCTCGCGAAGGGATAAAGATTGGTGATATAGTACGAGTCTGCATTGAAAAGGTGGGGGCTCAAACGTTATACGGGACGCTGAAAGAGGGTAAGTCATAATGATGTCACTGTCAGAATTGTCATTTTGGATGGGGGGAATTTATGTGGTGCTCCACTTGCCGTTGGTGGTGGCCCCTCAATTAGTGCGCAAGCTGTTTAAGGCCTTTCCTCGAAATTTTTGGATCGGTGCTGTTTTGACGGCCGGGGCCCTCGCTTGGGCCGCCATCGAGGTCAATGAGATGCCACTGGGTAATTTTATTGGAGGCTATAAGTGGGTGCTTTGGATCCTGACGCCGGTGGCCTTTGGGTTGATTCTATTCTTCATGAATGAGTTGCTTGCACCAAGAGCTCTGGGCGGATTGCTATTACTGGTGGCGGGTCCGGTTTTGAGTATTCAGTGCCTTTCCCCGCTGCGAGCGACATGGCTGATCGCGGGATTGGCGTATCTCTGGGTCGTGGTGGGCGGCCTATTAGTTCTTGCACCTTATCGATTTCGGCTCGCCGTTGAAAAGGGGTGCGGTACGGACGGGACCTGCCGGTTGGCCGGGGGCGCGGGGGTGGTTTTGGGGTGTATTTTAATTGTGCTGGGGTTCACCGTTTTCAATCAGGCTGGGAGCTAAGCTCGACTATCCATTTATCGTAAGGGGGCAATATGGCGCTTATTAATGAGTTATCAACACCCATGCAGATTCTTGAAGAGGCGTTGAAGCGGGAAATGGCTGCTTATCAGTTTTATACGCAAGTCAGGGATCAGGTCAAAACACCGATGGTTCGTGATCTTGCGGAAAAATTGTGTGAAGAAGAACTGCGGCATGTCCGATTGATTGAGAAGAATATTACAAAACTGCGTATAGGTTAAGCACGAAAACGGAGAAATAAGATCGTGGACTCCCGTAAATTAATCATTTTTGATTTGGATGGAACCCTAGTGGATTCCTGTTCGGATCTAGCTACAGCGGTCAACTTGATGCGCGCGCATTACGGTCTCCCCTTCCTAGCCTTAGATACGATTCGCGGGTACGTTGGAAACGGCGTAAAAATGTTGGTAAGCCGGGCTTTACAGGGATCCAATATCGATGTCGATGAAGCCTTGAAGATACAAATGCCGATCTACCGGGAGCACGCGGTAGAGCAAGCGACGCTTTACCTTGGCGTTTTTGAAGGACTTAAGCGCTTGCAGGAGCGGGGTTGTGTTTTGGCCGTGGCCACAAATAAGCCGGCAGAATCCTGCGATCTTATTTTGAAGCATTTCGGTATTTTTGATTGGTTTATTGAGGTGCTAGCAGCGGAGCGCTATCCGGTGCTTAAGCCGGCTCCAGATATGATTCAAAGTATAATGGCAACGGTGGGTGTGGCGCCCGAAAATACCTGGGTAGTGGGTGACAACTATACGGATTTGGAATCCGCCCGCCGTGCCGCTACGAAAAGCATATTTGTTACTTATGGGTATGGAACCCCTGGCGCAGAAACTCCAACCTTTCAGTGTGACAACTTTTCTGCGGTGACGAAAAAGCTGCTATGAGCCTATTTGAGCTTTTGATTTTATCAATTGGCCTGGCCTTGGATGCTTTCGCCGTCTCTGTCGCTAGCGGTGTGGCTATCAAAAATCTTCGGTTGAAGCATGCCCTATTGATTGCCGTCACCTTTGGTGGTTTTCAAGCCATTATGCCCTTAATCGGATGGCTGGCCGGGCTCGGACTCAAGCAATTCTTGGGCCATCTGGATCACTGGATTGCCTTCGTGTTGTTGAGCGCCATTGGCGGAAAAATGATTTATGAGGCCTTTCAGCTGGAGAAGGCCGAGAAGGCTGACAATCCCCTCAATTTGGCGGTTTTGTTGATCTTGGGAATTGCCACCAGCATGGACGCTCTTGTCGTGGGGGTTACCTTCGCGATGATCAAGGTGGCAATTGTTACTCCCGTTATCCTGATTGGCTCGGTAACATTTATTTTTTGTTTGGTTGGAGTTTATATCGGGGATGTGTTCGGTCATTTCTTTGAAAAGAAAATCGAGATTGTTGGTGGGTTAGTTTTAATCGGGATGGGGCTTAAAATCCTCATCCAGCACCTCATGCTGTAAGGTCTGTCCGTCCAGAGGGGGGATCGACCGCTTGAGGCGGGATAAAGTGCTCCTTCAAATCTCATTACAAGGATGCCGTGATGGAAAAAGGGCTTATTCAACAATTCGGTGATCGCTACATTGACTATTTGCATGATGAATCGCGCCTCAGTGGGATGGCCAAGACGATTGCGTTTCCTGAAAGTGAGGAGGAGGTGCGGCGCGTGGTGGCCTCCGTCTGTGCGGCGGGAGGCTCCATAACAGTTCAAGGAGCGCGAACCGGTATTGCGGGCGGAGCCGTTCCACAGGGCGGTTGCATTGTTAATCTCAGTCGATTAAATGCCGTGGGCCCGTATCAGACAGAAAGGGGAGGACTGACGGTTCAGCCCGGCGCACTCCTGACGGAGGTTCGTGCTGCCGCCGACGAGAAGAATTTGTTTTTCCCCCCTGACCCCACTGAAACCTCTGCTACGGTGGGCGGCATGATTGCTACGAATGCATCGGGAGCCATGTCATTCGCGTATGGGTCTACACGAAAATGGGTTGAGGCCCTTCGCGTGGTTTTGGCGGATGGGTCCGTATTGACGCTTCGACGGGGTAAGACTCAGGCAGCCGAACGAAATTTCACGGTGACCGCGGAAGACGGGCGGAAGATCGCGGGGGTTTTGCCCCGTTACACCATGCCGCAGGTTAAGAGTGCCGCAGGGTATTATGCTACAGCCGGAATGGATTTGATCGACCTTTTCATAGGGATGGAAGGGACGCTGGGCATTATTACGGAAGCGCAGCTTCGCTTGATTTCCCGTCCGGCATTTGTGTGCGGGCTTACGGTTTTCCTGCCGTCCGAGGCGGCTGCGCTTTCCTTTGTTCGCATCGTGCGCGGTGAAAGAGTCGACTGCCGTGAAGGCTTGGTTACCAGGCCGGTGGCCATAGAATATTTCAACCACGACACAATGGCGCTGATACGCCAAATGAAGGTAGTGGGAAAAGGTTCCAGCGACATCCCGCTACTCCGCCCCGAATATCACACGGCCGTCTACCTTGAGTATCATGGACAAGGCGAAGCGGGTGTGGAAGAGGCTGCGCTGGCTGCTCTAGAAGTCGCCACAGCAATGGGGGGAAGTGATGATGCAACCTGGTATGCTGCCACCCCGCGCGAGCTGGCTCACCAGAAAGCGTTCCGCCATGCGGTTCCTGAAGCGGTGAACCTGCTCATTGGTGAACGGCAACGTGTGGATCCTGCAATCACGAAGTTGGGGACAGATATGTCTGTTCCCGATGCTGCATTAGAACAGGTGCTAGAGATGTACCGGCAGGATCTCTCGACGACCGGCTTGGAGTCGGTCATATTCGGCCACATTGGGAATAATCATGTTCATGTCAATATCCTGCCCCGCAATAAAACGGAATATGACCAAGGTAAAGCGCTTTATCTGACTTGGGCCCGGCGTGTTGTGGAGATGGGAGGCTCCGTTTCGGCTGAACATGGAATTGGTCGACTCAAGACCGCCCTATTGGCTTTGATGATGGGTGATGAAGGTATTTCGCAAATGCGCGGTTTAAAAAAACTTTTTGATCCCGGGATGAATCTGAATCCTGGGGTCTTATTCGATTAAAGGAGACCTTTATGAAAGCGATGAGACTAACCGGAATTCGAAAAATGGAAATGCAGATCGTACCCACCCCAAAGGTGGAGAAGGATACCGATGTCCTGATTCAAATGACGCGAGTGGGGGTGTGTGGCTCGGATGTGCATTACTATACGGAAGGTAAAATCGGTAGCCAAGTGGTCCAATTTCCCTTTACGGTCGGACACGAGGGGGCCGGGATTGTCAAGGAGGTTGGGGCCGCCGTCACCCAGGTCAAGCCGGGTGATCATGTTGCCATTGAGCCCGCTATGCCCTGCTGGGTTTGTGATCAATGCCGTGCAGGGCGCCCGCATACCTGTCGCAAGCTTCGCTTTCTTGGCTGCCCTAAGCAGGCCGAAGGGTGCTTATCTGAATATCTGGTGATGCCCGATACCAGTTGTTTCCTATTGCCCGCCTCGCTCTCGGATGATGAGGGGGCGCTTTCTGAACCTTTAGCCATTGGGGTCTATGCTGTGAAAGGGTCCATCCCGATGCGCGGGGCTAAAGTGGGGATTCTTGGAGCCGGTCCAATAGGCCTAAGTGTTATGTTTGCGGCACGTGCGCAGGGCGCCGCCCGCATTTATTTTACCGACAAGATCGATTCACGCTTGGAAATGGCGCGGCGGGCTGGGGCGGACTGGGGTGGTAATCCCGTGAAAAGTGATGTCGTCCAGGACATCATCGGACAGGAACCCGCGCAATTGGACGTTGTGTTCGAATGCTGCGGTCAACAGGATGCTCTGGATCAGGGTATTGAACTTCTGAAGCCGGGAGGTAAATTGATGTTGGTCGGTATTCCGCCCACCCTTGAGCGTGTCTCTTTCAAGATCGACCAGCTACGACGCCAGGAAATTTGCATTCAGAATGTGCGGCGCCAGAATCATTGTGTTCAGGCCACGCTTGATATGATCGGACGGCGCGAGGTTGATGTAAATGTGATGGTAACGCATCGTTTTCCTTTCGCCCAAACTAAAGCCGCTTTGGACTTGGTGGCTAGTTATGAAAAAGGTGTGGTAAAGGCGATGATTGACTTCTGATTGGGCACCCACCATCGGACCTGCGGTTAGTATTCCCGGTGCTTGAGGCTGCGTATTCCGAGCCAGAGAGGAATGCAGATCGTCGTCAGAGAGAGGAGCGCAACCCAGAGGATGGCCAGCCCATTGGCTCGCTGAAAGGCGAGGCCACTGAACCCGCTTGTCACATGCCAGTGCCAGATCAAGCCGAAGGGAAGGATGACGCTGAGCATAAAGCCTAGTGTGAAAACGAGGTTCATGGTGCCTCCGAATCCCGAGATGATGGCCGCCGGGTTAGGTTGCTTGAGGTCAATGAAAATGGCGCCCAGTCCAGTCGCCAGTGCGGCTGCAGCAAGCGAGACCACCACGGCCAGTCCCACCGAAAGGAACGTTAAGGCCCAACCGGCTTGAAGCATCCCGGCGGCCAAACCCATCAGTCCAGCGCTTATCGTAACCATGGCCAACGCGGCTAAGAAAAACTTAGTGAGCAGGATCCGTCGCATACCGGTCGGGGCTAATCCCAAAATCCAGAAACTATGGCCCTCCAGACTTAATTGTGGGTAAACAAACCGTGCTGCCAGCGAGCAGATGACGGAGGAAACGCTGAATATGTTCAAAAAGACGATCAGGTTACGCCACAGGTCAGGCATCTCGTTGTAATGAAAAGAGCGAAAGCTTGAGAAGTAGATTGCCAGCAGCCCAAAGAAAATCAACGCTTGAGACCATTGCATGGGATCACGAAGGAATGAACGGATATCTTTCATGATCATGCTTCGAATATCATAGGGGAGGAAGAAAAGCCCTTTATCAAGCCCGTTCAGCAGCTCGGCAGGCCTACGTCGGAAATTTGAAGCTCCTGTGACCTTCTGGAATGCATTGTAAAAAATTTTCTGTCCCACCCATTGCACCAGGAGCACCACCATTCCGGTGTTGGAGATGAGCACCAGCCACAGAAGGAGTCCACGTGTCCATTGGCCGCTAGTCAGCGCCATGATTCCTTCCGAAACCCAATTATTCGGCATCAATGGGTGTGAGGCCAATTGGAGCCCGGGTAAAAACCGATTGAGAATAAAGGAGGCATTTTCGTTCAGCACAGGGCGTATCTGGATAATTCCATAAACGGTGGAGGCCAATACGGCGCCGGCAACGAGCGCCCAGAAGAGCTTATTTCGAGGAAACCAGCGCACAGCAAGCAGAGCGATCAAGGTTCCGACCGCACCACATAGGAGGACATACGGGGTGGCCAGAAGGAACGTCCAGAGCGGGAAGAATATCCCTAAGTGCGCATGCCAGGCGTAAGCGGCAGTATAGGGCACCATCAGGAAAAAAAAGGCCCAAGAACTGAGGAGACTGGATTCAACGAATTTGTAGGTGATCAAGGTGCGGATATCAAGTGGAGCGGTTAGGAGGAAAAGAGTTTCACGCGATTTGAAAAGGGTCGAATAGGATGTAATGGTATTCGACATCAAAAGCATGGCCCCGAGCCCTAGGAAAAAAAGGGCAAATAAGCGGTGGGTAATCATGAAACCGCCGCCACCCATTTCGGAAAGAAAGCGAAAACCAGATAAAAATAGGGCAAAGAAGCCCCCCATCATGCCGGTGGCGAAGAGAAGAATGAAGGTCACCTTGAAGACCGATTCGCGCTGCAATAGGCGACGTAAATTGTGCAATACATAGAAATCCTTCATCCAGATGACGGTGAGCGGGGTCATAGGCTGGCGGATCCGGTGGCGGTGAGTTTCAGAAAAATATCTTCCAACGTGGTGCCTTCAGCGCCGAATTGGCTTTGCAGTTCGCTCATTTTTCCCAGTGCAATGATTTTACCGCCTGAGATAATGCCAATCCGATCGGCGATATCCTGCGCCAAAGCAAGAATATGGGTCGTCAGGAGAATCGTCATCCCGTCCCGCACCTTGGCGCGCAGCAGATCCTTGATCATACGGATTGAGTGGGGATCAAGGCCAATGAGGGGTTCATCAATCAAGATGACTTTCGGGTTATGGATAAATGTGCCGACATAAAGCAGCCGTTGGCGCATGCCGTGGGACAACTCGCCGATCAGGGCATTCCTCGCATCCTGTAATCCGAATTGTAGGAGGGACGTTTCGATATGAGCATTCAGATCCGGGCGGGTAATATTATAGAGGCCGGCCACAAATTTAAGAAATTCGACCGGGGTAAGTTTTTCGTACAAGAAGGGCATATCGGGGATATAGCCCAAGATACGCTTCGCTTCAACGGAATGGGTTTGTAGGTCGAATTCACCGATTTTAATAGTGCCGGAATCCGGACGTATCAAACCCGTAAGCATTTTAATGGTTGTGGTTTTGCCGGCCCCATTAGGCCCAAGAAAACAAAAGAGCTCACCTGCGGGAATGCTGAGGGAGAGATCTCTAACCGCATGGACTGCACCAAAGTGTTTATTCAGGTTATGTATCGTGATCATAGGTCTCTTTTGCTTACGGAGGTTCAGGGATAACTTCAACTTTCAGCTTCCCAATCACATTCATCAGTTTCATCTGTTCCGCGAGTTCGCCTTCAATCAGAGAGAGGTAGCCCGCATTAACAACGGGGAGTCCGCGCGTGGGGTCCATGTCGAGCCATTGTCCAACATAGACGGATGGCCAGGCGTGATAATAGAACTGCCCTTGATGAAGGGTGAGCCCCACTCTGATTTTACAGGGGAGCCCCGCAGCCCTAGCCAGCCCCGCAAACAAATAGGTGTGTTCATTGCAGCCCCCCTCCGGTCGCGCTAAGACGTCCAACGCTGAAGGGAGACTGACGGTGGGCTTTTTTGCCACTTGGGTATAAACCCATTGATAAATGGCTAGTGCCGCTTCCAGACTATTCGTCCAGGCGCCGGTAATCTCCTTGGCCTTGCTGATCAGACGTGAGTCCTGCGCCTGGATAAACGGGGAGGACGCCAGCCACGGACGTGTTTCAGGGGGGATCGCTGCTTTAGGACAACCGATGATCGGAAGCATTTCCGACCTGACCAGGACCTTGGCGGTATTGCTGTTAAGATTGATGACCGTTTGACGTTGGGTCTGCAAATCCTCGTGCAAAAATTCTGGTCCCGTCAGGCGCAGTATGACCGCTGGCTCAGTAGCGAGTCGGGCGGTAGCTCCTTGAATGGGAACGGCGAGCGCCGTCAGCATGTCATCGGTCCCTTGATGGGCTGCTGCTGAGAGAGCTTCCTTAGCATCACAACTTTCGATCGTCCAGCCAAAGGGGGTTTCCTGCTTGAGCGTAATCCCATCGCTGTCGATCCACGACAGGGCCTCCATGCCATCAATTTTAGCCGTCAGCACGGTCGTGTTAATGGATTTTCCCCGGTGGAGCAGGACTTCATGGCGCAGCGCACGCACGGTGACATTTTGGGCCGTCAGCGTCACCGGATTAAAAATTTTGAGGGTTGTTTGATTCCCTGGATTTAACGACTTCAAGGTCATTTCCGTCATAGGTGAATAAATAACGGCGCCTTCTGGAATGGTGATGCTGAAATGCTGGGTTGAACCCAGCCCTTTGATTGAAACATCAAACAAATCCCCTTTCTTGCGGGTCCCATCCACATTCATGGCATAACCCGTTGAAGTCAGGTCAAAGGAGAAGGAGGTCAGTTTGTAAAGGGCGTCGACGGTGGCATCGGCATTAACGGCGACCCGTTGCTGACTGCCCATGATGGAGAGAGTGAGGATAGTCCGATTATTGATCCGGTATTGATTGATTCCATCCTTTTCATCCACATCCACGGAGGTGTGGGTGTAGCCGATGGGCTTCCCTTGGAAAGAAATTTTCATCCAGCGGTCCATGACCATGACGCCGTGTGATAGGAGGGTGCGATAGCCCGACGACGTCTGGTTCCGGAGTTCCGGATAGGCCTCATAAAAAACCAACCAGCCCATGGCGCCAAGCCAAAGCAAAGTAGTGGCCACAATCAAGAGGGTGCGTTTGGACATAAGGAAACCCATACCATAACGACTATCGATGAGCTAGCTTCATCGCCAATACCTATAGGGCGGACGTATTGATTTGTTCGGGGAGGGAGGGCGCTACGAGCCCGCCACTGGCATCCTGTACGCGAAGAGAATGTCGCGCTCGTAGCGCGCGACCTACCCTGTTTTTTTATCGTCTGACTTCTAGGATGGCGATTTTAGTGGCGTGGTTGAATGGCGCCGGGTCGGTGATGGGGGCGCCAATTGTGGTTTGTGGGTATCCGGTGCAATCCAACGGGATGGACACCAATTCGGCGATTTTTAGATAGCCATCGGCACAAAGGGCCTTAAGTGATTCCATATACGCATGCCCACTCAGGTAAAGGGCGTTGTTAATCGAAACCAGATACCCCTTGTCGTTGATTAACGGTCTGATCTTATTGATTATCCTCGCACTGTCGATGGCGAGATCAACGGTGCCTTTGGGTGTTGACGCATAGATGGGGGGATCAATGAAAACACAATCAAATCGTTGTCCCTCCCGTTTGAACTGATTAATCAGAGGCCAAAAATCGCCAGTAAGCATATTTGTTTTAACGTGGGTCAGCTTGTTAAGCGCGTAAGATTCTGTAGCCAAACTTAAAAAATCCGGGTTCAAATCAAGTTGCACGACACGCGCTGCTTTGCCGGCCAGTGCCGCGACGCCGAGGCTGCCGGTATAAGCAAAGGTGTTTAGCACCGTTTTGCCCTTTAGGGCTTTCAACGCCCATTGTCGCAGGTTCCGGGTATCGAGGTAGAAGCTGGCGTCTTGGTTCAGGCACAGATCCACGGCATACCAGACACCGTGCTCTTGAATCTTTCGGTTACAGCCGGACCCGGACAGTGTCACGCCGCGTCTATCGACATCGGTTTTGCCGTGGCGCATTTTCAGGAGAACTACCCGGATCCAGGGGAGACGTGCCTTGAGATGTTGGCAGGCGGCATGAATCAACGGCATCCCGCTTGGCGCCGGATCGGCATAGTTATTCAAGATCGCGGTCGTAGCGAAGACGTCAATCACCAGAGAGGGACAGCCCTCGCTAAACCCATTGAAAAGGCGGAAGGCAGTTTCGTGTCGGACGTCAAATAACTCCTGCCGGGCGGTGATCGCGTTATCCAGCAGCTCAGTGAATTCCTCTAAGGAGGGGGTCCCGATTGAGCTCCCCTCCTTGGAGGGGCCGGGGGTGGGTTCTTTAATTATATGCATCGACAGGTGATTTCTGGAGAGGCGCTCAGCCGAATATAAAGTCCATGACGCCTTGATAATCAGAAACCATGGGGCAATCAAGGGCTTTCAACTTGCTGTCAGCCTGATGGCCGTTTGCCATTAGAAGGCAAGGTATCCCCATGGCTTGCGCAACCTCAAAATCGTGAGTGGTGTCACCGATCAACAACGCGCCTTTTTTCTGAAGGCCAGAGTTATTGAATAGGGCGTGACCCAGGTCAATCTTGGAACTGGCATAGAGATCATCCAATCCATAGATGTGCTTGAAATAAGGCAGGATTTGACGCTCAGCCACCATGCGCTTGAGAATTTTGAGCTCGCAGGCCGAGAGGATCGACATGCCCACTCCTTTAGCTTGAAATTGGGCGAGGGCCGCCTGCGTACCGTGGCGTAGTGGGGATGCGGCCGAGGTAATGACATAGGCCTTGTGGTAATCCACGGCCACTTGGTTCCAATCCTGTTTGGAGAAATCAAAGCCCAGCTTGATATAATAATTGCGTACAGGAAAATCGAAAATATCCAGATACTGTTCACGTGTCAGGGTCGGTAAAGACCGGTCTTTAAGCAGGATATTAATGGCATCCACGCAGGCTTGAACATCGTTCAGCAGGGTTCCGTTCCAATCCCAGATAATATGATGGTATGGCGTCATTGCAGTGAAGTTTCCCCAACGGGTTGCGGTGCTGGCATTCAATCTTTCCAACATTGGACTTGTTCAAGCAGCTTGTCCACAATGTCGGCCTCTTGGATCGTCGCCAGAAAAACACCTTTTACATAGAGGGCCGCTTTGCCTTGTCCGCCGGCAATGGCGATGTCGGACTCCCTGGCCTCGCCCGGTCCGTTGACCAAACAGCCCATGACGGCCACAGTGGGGTGGGGTGCCGAAGGATTGGCGCGATAGTATTTATCGAGTTCCGCTTCTACTTTCTGGGCCAGTGCCACGACATTAATCTGGATCCGACCGCAAGTTGGACAGGAAACCACGCTGGCGCCCGGGGGCCGCAATCCGAAACAGCGCAACAGTTCGAGTCCGACCCGGACTTCCTGAATAGGCGAGTCCGTCAGTGAGACTCGCAAGGTATCTCCAATTCCTTCGGCAAGGAGCATGCCCATCGCCACACTGGAGCGAATAGTCCCATTCAGCAAAGTACCGGCCTCGGTGACTCCAAGATGGAGCGGATGATCCGTGACTTTAGACAAAAGCCGATAGGCTTGGAGGGTCCGTGGCACATCGGAGGCTTTGACTGAAATCTTGATCCACGGATGGCCAGCATCCTCTAGGATCCGGACGTGACGCAGGGCGCTTTCTACAAGGGCTTCGGCGGTGGCGCTCCCGTATTTTTCCAGCAGGTCTTTTTCCAACGATCCGCCATTGACGCCAATACGAATGGGAACCTTTCGATCCGCTGCGGCTTTGACCACCTCTCGAACCCGGTCCAGACTGCCGATATTGCCGGGGTTGATTCTCAACCCATCAACGCCACAGGCGAGCGCAATTAGAGCAAGTTTGTGGTCGAAATGGATATCCGCAATCAGGGGAATGGAAACCTGCTTACGGATAGACGCAAGTGCCTGTGCGGCTTCCTCATCGATGATGGCTAGTCGGACAATATCGCATCCGGCATCTTGAATTTCCTGGATTTGAAGGACGGTTGCCACAATGTTGCGGGTATCCGTCTTGGTCATCGTTTGGACGCTGATCGGCGCGTTCCCCCCTACCGCTACAGAGCCAACCTGGATTTGGCGGGTAGCGTGCCTGAGGATGTCGATGGAGGGGCGCATATTATTTCTCAGGGTTAGGGAGCGTATTCGTTGTTATAGCAGGCTGATTCGTAGTGACATTGGATTTACCATTCATCCATTTATCGATTTTAGAGCCGATCCCCGTATAGCGATAAGAGTCACGTCCAGTTAAGAAAATAAACAGGATAATCAACAATACTGCAAACAGGTTGGTCAGACCGACAATGATTTTTGAGTGAAGCGGCCGGCGGAAAACCATTTCCCACAATGAGAAGAAGATGTGGCCACCATCCAGAACAGGGATGGGAAGCAGGTTGATGATAGCTAGGTTTACATTCAGGAAGCTGGTAAAGAAAATGGCCATCATGAAACTTAATTTCACAATATAATAATACGCCATGAGAATGGCCAAAGGACCCCCAATTTGCTTGGCGGTATTGCCCGACTGCCCCGGAACGGTCAGCGCATGCAACGTCTGAAAAATCGCAGTGGAATGAAAATAAATTTGAGACCAAGGTGAGGGATGAACGATTTTGTTGAAATCCACATCCACCTGTTTGGGGTTGAATTCGATACCGATTCGAATTCGCTCCGTGGAGGGGTCAAAGTCGGGTGTTACTACCGTGGTGAGCAACTTTCCATTACGATAAAAAGACAATGGCACGGTTTTTCCCTTATAATCTTGAATCAAGCTGACGAGATGGCCGCGACTGAAAATTTTCTGGCCGTCAAATTCGTCGAGGACATCCCCCCGCTGCAAGCCCGCCTTTTCAGCACTCATGCCGGGTGCTAAATTGAAAACCATGCAGAGCCCTTTGTTGTCAAGTTGTCCTAGTGAGGCCACTCCCGGAATGGTGAGCGTAAGCTGGTTTGAGGCCCGCTGAACCGTGACCGTGGCGACCGTGTACCGTGATGAAATCATCATGAATTCAAGCCAGTTCTTAACCGGCTTATCGTTGACGGCAAGGATCTCGTCCCCGCACCGCAAGCCATTCGTGTAGGCCATGCTAGAGGGGTCTACGTAGCCGACGACCGAGGTTTCTTCCGCGACGGACGCCGGCTTACCGAAGATATAAACACCGACGGCAAGGATAATGGCAAACACGATATTGCCTGCGGCACCGGCGATTGAGACAAGAATCCGTTTCCATGGGGTAATGGCGGGGAGCACCCGTGCGGGCTCTTGCTTCGGCTGGTCAGCTTCGGTAGAGGCCGTGGGTTCGGTCTCACCTTGAATCAAACTCATGCCTGTCGGGTCAAGTTGGGGAAGGGCCACATAGCCGCCTAGCGGAATCATGCAAACTTTATACATGACCCCATTGTGTTTTTTCTGCCAGAGGGCGGGGCCGAAGCCGATTGAGAAAACATCGACAGTAAAGCCAAAATAGCGGGCGACCAGAAAATGACCGAGTTCATGGACGAAGATGGACATACCGAACAAAATAGCGACTGTGATAATGGTGATAATGGCGGTAAACATAGGGCTAGACTTTCTTTCGTTTTGATGCGATCAGGCAGAGCCGTTGGGCTTCCTGCCGACTCCAGTGATCGGTTTTAAAAATTTGCTCCAGAGTAGGGCGGGCAATCACCGTATGGCGGGTCATGACCTTCTCAACCGTATGCCAGATCCCCGCGAAGGTGATCTGGTTATCCAGAAACGCTTGCACGGCGATTTCATTGGCTGCATTGAGCACGCAGGGTAAGGTTCCTCCTGTAATGGCGGCTTTTCGAGCAAGGCCGAGACAAGGAAAGCGCGCCAGATCGGGTGTTTCAAAATGTAGCGCACCGAGGGTGTTGAAATTAAGGCGGGGCAGCCCCCCGTTTTCTCGATCCGGCCAGGTAAGCGCATGCTGAATGGCAAAACGCATGTCAGGCGGACTGAGTTGGGCGAGAATACTGCCATCCACAAATTCGACCATGGAGTGAATGATGCTTTCCGGATGGATGACGACATCAATACGATCATACGGAATCCCGAACAGCCAGTGCGCCTCCATGATCTCGAGCCCCTTATTCATCAGGGTGGCCGAGTCGATACTCACTTTGGGTCCCATGTTCCAGCGAGGGTGCTTGAGGGCCTGGGCGGCAGTTACTTTGTCGAAGTCAATGCTGCGGTCAGATCCAAACGGGCCCCCTGAGGCCGTGAGAATCAGGCGGCGGATGGAGGAGGCTGGCTTGCCTTCAAGGCATTGAAAGATGGCGCTGTGTTCACTATCCACAGGCAACAGGCGCGCTTTATTCCGTTTGGCGCAATCCATGACCATGCTCCCTGCTGCCACCAGAACTTCTTTGGTGGCAATCGCCACATCGGTTCCCTGTTTGAGTGCAGCCAGAACGGGTTTTAAACCGGCCATGCCTACCATGGCGCAGAGGACGAGATCGGCTTCCGGCGAGGCCGCTAGCGTCTCAACCCCGGATTCACCTTCATAAAGTCGGATTTGACGAGATTTAGTTTTTCGCGTCGTCGCGGCAATGTCGGGATCTGCAATGGCTACATGCTTGATCCGAAGGTCGGTCGCTTGCTCTAAAAGTCGGCCGGCACTGGTTTTTGAGGCGATTCCAATAACCGTGAGTCGGGAGGGCAACGCGGCCGCCACACGAATGGCGTTTTCGCCAATAGAGCCGGTACTCCCAAGGATAATGATTTTCTTTTTCATGGAAATTAGACAGGGTTAGCAAACCAGCGGAGATAGAAGTATAGAGCAGGGGCTGCGAAGAGCAGGCTATCGAGGACATCCAGAATACCGCCCATGCCGGGGAAAATACAGCCAGAATCCTTGAGCCCGGCCGAGCGCTTTAACAGCGATTCGACGAGATCCCCGATAACTCCGATTGCGGCTAAGAAGGCACCCAGGAATAAGGCGTGGCCAAAGGTGAGGGTGAGCCGCCCCAATTCAGCGGTATGGCTTTGCAGGTCCGGGTTATGCCACAGCCAGAAGAGGGTCAAACTGGCGACTATGCCGGCAATAAAACCACCTGCGAGTCCTTCCCAGGTTTTGCCAGGTGAAATGCGCGGGAACATTTTGTGACGACCGCAGGTGCTGCCTACCAGATAGGCCCCCACATCAGAGGCCTTGACCACGACGATGAGGTAAAGGATTAAAGCGCGGGCCGTCGGGCTGAATGGCACATTCCACGCGGTAGGTGTCCAGCGGAAGCAGAGATGGATCATGAACATCAGCATGAGGGGGATGTAGACCAGTCCCAGTAGAGTGCAAGCGATGGTTGGGAGAGGTTGGAAATTCTCTTTTTGAGGAAATTGCCTGACGAAAGTGATGAAGACGATCAGCGTGAGCACGAGCGCGGGCAGTTCGCGCCAGGCGGCTTCCCGAGCGGTGGGGCCGATGAGAACGCTGAAGTTAAGGCTGGCGTAGGTGGAGGCGAGGATGGCTATGCCGGCAATAATGCCGAGGTTTCTGAACGCGGGAATATTGCTATTTTTCTGGATGTTATAAAACTCTAGCAACGCGAGAACCGCAAGCGTCATGAGAACCATGACACCCATAATAGAGGGGAGTTTGAATAGGAGCAGCCCCACGGTCCCCAGAAGAATGATGGCGCTAAAAATGCGGTGAAGCAACGTCATGCCAGTCCTCCAAATCGACGGTGGCGCCGTGAATACTCTTCAACGGCTTTAACAAAGTGTTCTTCCCTGAAATCGGGCCACAGGGTATCGGTGACATAGAGTTCCGAGTAACAGAGTTGCCACAACAAGAAATTACTGATTCGCATCTCGCCGCTGGTTCGGATCATCAGATCTGGATCCGGAATATCGGGGGCATAAAGCTGGGCGGCAAGGGCGGCTTCATCAATGGCTTCGGGCTCGAGTTCGCCTGCCTTCACTTTGCGGGCCAGCGCCTGGGCAGCTTGTGCAATTTCGGTACGGCCGCCGTAGCTCAGTGCCAGCACCAAGGTGGCGTCTTTGTAGTGCTCAGTAGAGCGCATCGCTTCATTCAATTCACGGCGGACGGATTTAGGCAGGTCGCTCAGGCGCCCGATGGCGCGGAGCCTCACTTTATTCTCGTGCAGCTCCCGCACTTCGTTGCGGAGGAATTTTTTGAGCAGCATCATTAAGGCGTCGATTTCCGGCTTGGGCCGATTCCAGTTCTCAACGCTAAAGGCGTACAAGGTGAGATAGCGGATGCCTAATTTCCGGCAGGTACGGATCGCCATGCGAACCGATTCAGTGCCTTTTTCGTGCCCTTTTGAACGGATCAAGCCTCGCTGTTGCGCCCAGCGCCCGTTGCCATCCATGATGATGGCAACGTGTGTTGGTATTTTGCCCGGTCCTGCCGGAGGAGGTGATGATGCTGTTGACATGATTAAGATTAGATCGCCACGCGAAACGTGCTGTGCCGCTTGGGGCTCACCGACAGGACGCCCATGGGGACGCCACTGATATCGCAGAGCGCCTGGACGTATTCCTTGGCTTTGACCGGCAGATCGTCATACGACTTGATGCCGCTCGTGGGCGCCATCCAGCCGGGAAATTCTTTATAAATGGGCTTGCACCGCTCGAGGGTGGAGATGCAGGCGGGAACCGTTTCGTAGCGTATGCCATCACATTCGTAGGCCACACAAATCTTAATCGTTTCCATTTCATCCATGACATCGAGCTTGGTAACAGCCCAGTAATCCACCCCGTTAACCATGGCGGAATACCGAGCGACCACAGCATCGAACCAGCCGCAACGGCGGGGCCGACCGGTTGTAGCACCAAATTCACGACCCCGCTGACGGAGCCCTTCGCCGGTCGCATCGAGCAACTCGGTGGGGAAGGGGCCTTCGCCGACCCGGGTGGTGTAGGCCTTGATTACGCCCAGCACCCGTTCCACGGCGCGGGGGGGGAGGCCGGTACCGACACAGGCGCCCCCACTCGTGGGGTTGGATGACGTGACAAAGGGGTAGGTCCCAAAGTCGATGTCCAGCATGGTGCCTTGTGCGCCTTCGAAAAGAATCTCTTTTTTGGCCTTATAGGCCTCGTTAAGCAGTTTGACCGTGTCGCTGATATACGGCGCCAAAAAGGTGGCCGCTTCGCGAACTTCCGCTAGCACCTTCTGGAGGTCGAGTGTGGCCGCACCCAACGCGGTCAATTGCTCATTTTTTTCGGCCAATCGTTCCGTCAGCCGAGCTTCCAGATTCTTGTCCAACAGGTCGCCCATCCGGATGCCGGAACGGGTCGCTTTGTCGGCATAGGCCGGACCGATCCCGCGCTGGGTGGTTCCGATTTTTGAGCCGGCTGAAAGGCGGTTTTCACGGGCGGCATCGAGCGCCTTATGATAAGGAATAACGGCGTGGGCCCGGTCGCTAACATGCAGGCGTCCTGCCGTTTTGATGCCGCGCTTTTCAAGTTCTTTGATCTCATGGACAAGCGCGGTGGGGTCAATGACCAGCCCGTTTCCAATCACACACGTTTTTCCCGGGTAGAGAATACCGGAGGGAACCAGATGGAGAACATAGCGTTCCGCTCCGATTTCAATGGTATGTCCGGCATTGCTACCGCCCTGATAGCGGACCACAACGTCGGCATCCTGACTTAAAAAATCGACAATTTTACCCTTACCCTCGTCGCCCCACTGGGCACCTATCAGCAATGTATTCGGCATTCAAGTATCCTTTCAGTTCACGGCGAATGAAGGCGGAGGTATATCAAAAAGATATTATTTCAGCAAGCTTTGTAGGGAGTAATTTTTAAGGCTGAAATAGGGATTTCTTGGCCTCTTACGGCTTTCCCTGCCGGTGGGGGACGTCCTGAATCCTCGCCTAAGGACGTTCCGTCCACGATGGACTAGCATGATTCGTTCTGTCCACGCGGCTCGGCAAGCCTCGCCCTCCAGAAGAACATGATCTATTAAGGACGTTCCGTCCACGATGGACTAGCATGGTTTGTCCTG
>JBBQNS010000045.1:0-25815 GCA_038330175.1 Kiritimatiellia bacterium | reverse complement strand
TCACTCAAACCCACCCCTAACCCCTCCAAGGAGGGGATCAATCATAATAGATTGAAGCCCAACGAGATCCCCTCCTTGGAGGGGCACGCGAAGCGGGGGTGGGTCTCGTCCCTAAAAAGCCTTATCTTAGCGCCATTCGGGACAGAACCCATGGCTTTTTGCCTTCGCGCCCCGACGGCCTGTATGTCATGGACGACCACCTGGTAACGGCGGCCTGTGATGCGGCGGCGTGCGGCTACCCTTGGCCTTTCTAAGACTTCAGCTTCTTTATCGAGCCTTCCAGCAACTTCTCTTCGCCCCGCACTCGCCGTTCTAGTTTTTTCAAGTCTTCCTCGGGCAGCAGTTTCTCAGGCTTGATACCGCTTTTTGCCAACACACCACGCACATCCGCATTGTTCTTAACATGCTCGCTGGTTATTGCCGGTTCGCCGCGCAAATCATTCCTGCTGACATTAAAGTTGGTGATTTCGGTTGCCAAATCCTTGGCTTTGATGGTGATAGTTGGAAGGAAATCCGCCAAGGCCCGGTTTTCAGGTGTTCCAAGCCTTTTTTTCATCTGGAGCGTGGTAACGCCACCAAAAAGTGCCTGGTCGCCCCTGCTGCGAATGCGGCTGAATCCCTGATCGTCCACGCCACGCTCATAAATATTTTTTGAAAGTTCGCTTTCCGTGGCGATCAATTTCTTTCTGGCATTCAACCGTTCCACCAGTGCAATACGCTCCTCCAAAAGCTCTTGTTTTCGAGTCTGAATGGCGAAATAGCTCTGAGCAAAGGCAATCTCCGATTTTTTTGAATCACCATTTTGGGCAATCAGATAACAGGCGTAGCGCGTAAGCACAAGGTCGTTCACCTCGCGCTGGCTACCTGAGCCCAGATCGACCATTTTCCCGACGTCGGCAAAATGGTCGGCGACCTGATATCCAGACACTTCGCAGGCAGTCTTGGCCTTGGAGACGATCTTCAGGAAATTGTCCCATTTGGAGTAACCAAGAAGATGTTGAATATCACGGGCCAGCCAGAATTCCACGCCGCTTTCCGTTCGCTGGGCGTGGGCCTCAAAAGTGGCAGTTAGTGTTTGAACGATTTCGGCATTCATGTTTTCGGAACTCCTATAAAGGTATTACTATACTATTAATCTATAACATTATAGCCCGTAGTCAACCCCTTCCCTGAATCGGGCGTTGCACGCCGCCAACCCCTCCCGGCGGCACCACCACGACGATGGAGGAACGCAGGGGATATGGCGTGGCTGGCTCCATGGAGACGGCGGTCTCCGCCGTTCTTGGGCGCTTGGCAAAGTCGAACCAGGCGCTAGCGCATAGTATTAGTCATAGGCCCTTTGCCAACTCAGGATCAAGCGCCGCTGCCTGCAACAAGAATACCAGCGCCCAATCCTGATCGTTGGCCAGGGGGTCCCAGCGGCGCATGGGATTCCCATTCACGGAATCGGGATAGATATAGACACTCCGGGCGCTGCCATCGGCACTGAAGGCGCTGAGGTTGTTCAGTAGGATCTCACGGCCGCGGCGCCGGTACGCCTCATCACCCGTCACCTTCCAATAGAGAAAGAAAGCCCAGCCGGTAAGAGCGCTCCAATAATGCGGGAAGGTGTCGCCCCACATCTCATGGCCGCCGAACCAGAAACCGTCCCAGTGGCGGATGGCAATCTCGTGCAGGTGATGGTCCGGCTGTCGGCCGTTGAATGCTTCCAGTGCGGCCAGGAGCGGCATTGCCGCCTTCCGGTAGCGCTCTTCTCCCGAGAGCAGATAGCATTCGAGCGCTATGGCCACCGCCGGCCCAATGATGGTTTGCTCGTAGTTGACCTCGTGCGGCGGGATGTTGAAGCCGTAGGCGAGAACCTGGTCGCCGTGCGCCAGGAAATCCCGACGAAGGCGCGAAGCCTCCTTCATAAGGCCCGCAGCCTCGCAGGCATGAACCGCATCGAGCATGGGAATATTGATGGCATAGAATTTGGCTCCCCCATGCGCGTAATAGGCGCGCAAAGTCTCGCAGCAGTCCACCAAGAACCGCTTCTCGCCCGTGGCGCGATGCATCTCCAGGTGCAACTGGGCGACCCAGGGGTAGTTGTAGAACCGCTCTGTGGCATCGCGCACGCCGGCCACGACAGTCCCGTCAGGGCGCTGCAGTTTCCGGCGAACGAAATGCTGGTACAGCCGCGCCGCCACCTCGGTCTTCCGGTCAGGCCAGCGCCGAAGCGACTGGGCCAACAGCACGCCCATACCGATACGCTCGGCCCCCTCGCTCTGCCCCGACGACCCGGGCTTCAGCACCATGACACCCAGTTCGTTATCGAACGTCAGAAAGGCGCCATAGAGCGGGCTGCGCCGGTCGAGCACCTGCTGCCGATCACGAATGAACGCCACGCGCCGGTGTACTAGCTCGTCCACATCCTTGATGCGCTGAACCCGCAGCCACGTCTCACGATCGTTTGCCAGTCGCACCCGGATCGTGTCGCCGTCTGGCTTCTCGATGGTCGCCTCCGGATCGCTGACCGTAATCTGCGGTCGTTCCTTGCCGATCAACGTGTACCGTTCCGCGCGCACGTCCACGAACCCCGGTATGCTGCGCGCCTGCCGGAAGAAGTCGTCCCACCCGGTATGCCAGAACATCGTCCACGCAATCCGACACGACTCGCCCGGCGCAAGCGTCCGGCCTCTGGCATTCAAGACCATCGTGCCGCGGTTGTTCCCGCCGCCGGTCAGCAGTCCGCGGCCTTCGATGCTGTAGCCGCCGATAAAACCGTCAGTCAACACCAACCCAAGATGCGGCGCGGTCGCGCCCATCCGTAATGCGCAGACATACGCGACATTGCCGCCGCACCAGACATGCGCGTTGCAGCGCCTCGTCACACACGTCGGCGCGTTAGGGTAGTTGTCGTTGAAGGGCGTGAAAAGGGCGATGCCCCAGACCGGCTGCTCTGTTTTGCCGGCGTTACGGAACACGTACTCCTCCTCAAATCGCTCACCCCTCAGCCGGCGATTCACCGCAATCTCCAGTTGGCCAAGCCGGTAGCGCACACCTGCGCCGGTAAGCTTCACCGGTGACTGCCAGCGCGGCGCGGCGCCGCCGATGCTCGGCATCGTGACGTAGCCCAGTCCCCAGCCGTTCGATCCCGGGAACCACAAATTCTCTGCCGGCGAACAAAGCCAGTTCATGCGGTGCGGGTCAGCCGGATGCGTGAGCCGCGTCAGTGCGCCGGTGTGTGGATCGACGGCTGCGTCCCAAAACGCGTTCGTGAGTTTGTGTAGTTCGGTTCTCATAAGTCCAGCTCGGCTCCGGCGGCAAAGGCAATCTCCTGATCCATAATTTCCTGATATCCGCCATTGATGCGTACCACATCGCTGCTGACTAGTTCAACAAACCATAAACCATGGTAAGCGTACGTGTTACTTCTCCGGCAAAACGGTACTCAAACACTATGACAAGCGCAAGGCAAAAAAATGTAAATTATTATTGTCTTATAAATACTAATAGCGCAAATTAGTTCTTCAAACGAGGGGCATCCATTACAACCATGACCAGTAACACTAATTTTTCAGGCTTAGGCGAGCGCTCCTCCATAGTGCTGCAAGGACTGCGCCACGATATCATGGAAGGCATCTTCCCGGTTGGCAGCATGGTGCCCAACCAGGATGCGTTGGCTGAGCGCTTCAACTGCACCCGCCCCACCGTGCAACGGGCCGTCGCCCGACTGGTCGCCGCAGGCTGGCTGGTCACTAAGCGCGGCAGCGGCACATTCGTCACCCGCGCCAATGACCCTGAAGCGCGGCCGTCCACCGCCATCGCCGTCATGTTTACGGAGGAGTCGCATGCGTTGGTGGATCTACAGCAGGCGATCATCGGGGCCGACCACATGCTGAGCATCTACCAGCAGACCCCTCATTGGTGGGACCCCGCCATGGAACGTCAGTTCCTGGAGACCGTCCGCGACAACCGCTGTCTCGGCTTGGTTGCCTTTTGCACACCCTGTCCGCCGCTGAACGAGGACCTTCTTGACGAGCTAGCCGCCGCAGGCACCCGTATCGTGCACGTCGAACCCTACTCCACCGAGTTGCCAGGGCAGGACTTTGTGTTGCCCGACTACCGCTATGCCGGCCAGATGGCCGCCACAGCCTTTCTTGTCGGCGGTTATCGACACATGGTCTTCGCCCACATGGATAACTCCCCCTTTGAGCAACTCATCGAGGCCGGTTTCGCGCGCGCCTTGCACGCCCAGGGACGACCCTATGACCCCGCCGTGAACCGGCTGTGTGTGCCGGATGTCGTGGTCACCCCCGAGAAATTCGCAACCCTTGTGGAGCGGCTTCGCCAACTCCCTCCCTCTACGGGCATCCTGACACGGTCTCGAGACAATGCGCAGTGGATTCAGGATGCCCTGTCCAACCTCGGCCGTTCGGTCCCACAGGAGTTCGGGCTGATCGGCTTGCAGTGCGACTGCGATCCCGCCATTGAGGGCGTCGATATGCTGCATTTCGACCGGCGAGCCATGTTGGAAAAGGCGGTAGACCACATCATCAACGGTCGTGGCCGCCGCTTGCGTCAGTTGGTCGAACCCCAATTCCTGCGCCGCGGTACCGTACGCGCGGGCAGAAAAGAGTTTTGAACAGAAGTTCGGTGGAGTAGGAAAAGATTCGTATTACGCTTATAAGGAGGCAATTATGTCCATAATCCGCAACATTCAAAACACGTACGAGAAGGGAGCCGGTATCCTCAGGTTGGTGCCGGTCTTTGTGCCCCGCCGGTTCAGCGTTCCGGGGCGCCGGCTAAGGCTGCACCCGGACGACTACTTCGCCCTCGGCACCGAGCGCGGCGCGATCAAGGAACGTTGGTTTTCGTCCGTCATCACCTGCATGAACGGCCCCCTCGCCCCCGCCGATGAAGGGTTGAGCTACGTACTCCCCCAATCGGGAAATCCGGCGGAAAAGTTCACGCTGCGCGATGCGCAGACCGAGCTTGGCTCCGAGTTGGTCGGCGCGGAACTGATGAAGAAGTACGGTGGCTGGCCGATGTACTCCAAGTTCTTCGACTTCGGCGAGCCGCTTTTCCACCACCTGCATCTGCGTTTCGACTCCGCCGCCGCCGTGGGTGCCCTTGGCAAGCCCGAGGCTTATTACTTCCCGCAGCAGCTCAACAACCACCTCGGAACGTTCCCGGCAACATACTTCGGTTTCGAGCCCGACGCGACCAAGGCTCAGGTGAAGGAGCGCTTGGCCGCCTTCACAAAGGGTGACACCCGCATCACCGAACTGTCGCGCGCCTACCGCATCGTGCTCGGCTCGGGCTGGTACACGCCGCCCGGCGTAGTCCACGCACCCGGCTCAGTTCTGACCTATGAGCCGCAGTGGAACGCCGATGTCAACTCGGTGTACGAGAACATCGCCGCCGGCGAGGTCTATCCCTACGAGTTCCTGGTCGAGAATTGTCCGCAGGAAAAGAAGCTCGACCTCGACTACGTCATCTCCTTGATGGATTGGGAAAAGAACATCGATCCGCACTACGCGAAGCACTACGGCCGACCGCCGATCCGCTGCCCGCACTCGGATGCCCGTCACGAGGAGAAGTGGATCACCTACGCCAACCCCTACGTCGGCGCCAAGGAGCTGATCGTCCAGCCTGGCCAGACGGTGACAGTCAAGGACGGTGCCGCCTACGGATGTATCGTCATTCAGGGGCAGGGCCGCCTCGGTGGCTTCCGCTGCGAGGCCGCCGGCATGCTGCGCTTCGGCCAGCTCAGCGCCGACGAGTACTTCGTCAGCGAGCCGACGGCCAGGGTCGGCGTGACGATCACCTGCGACAGCCAGTACGAGCCGTTGGTCATGCTCAAACACTTCGGCCCCAACCACCCGGACATGCCCAAGGCCGACGACCTCGGTCTGAAGGAATAGACTGATAGGGAACCAGACATGCCTGAACTCTATAAGATCGACCCCGTCTCCGCGACCCTGTCGAGCCGCGACGGCCAGCACGAACTGAACCGCTGGATGCACCGTGGCGGCGTCGTGCTGATTACGGGAGATCGGCCCCGCTTTCGCGTGAGCAAGCTGCAATCGCGCCCGCACCAGATGACCAGCGACCTCCGTCTTCTGGCCACCGGGCGACTGCGGTTGCAGGAAGAAGAAGGCTGGACGGCCTCGCGACAGTCTGTTTGGTTCGATGAGTTGGTGGGGCGCACCACGGAGTTCGAGCCGCACGCCACCTGCTGGCGGGCGAGTTGGAATGGCTTCGATGTTGAATTGTGCATTGGTCAGGCCGCCGGTTGGGGCGCCGTGCTCCGCCTGACCGCACATCGCACGCAGTCCAAGGCGGGCGCCGTACAAATCGCGCTGGTGTTGTCCGAGCTGGGCGGCGGGACGGACGGAGCAACACAGTCCGGAGAGGGGATCGCGCGGGGAGACCACCAGGCAGTCATCACCGCCGGCGACGGACTCGAGACCTTTGTCCGGGGCGGCCCGGAGTTGCGACTGACAAAACATGCTGGTGAGATCTGGGCTGAGTGGACTCCGCGCCTGGCGGAAGGCGAGACGGCCGTCGCCTGGCTTGTTTTAGGCTGCCGGGACGGGCGCCAGCCGGACTGGCCGTGGTCGCCTGCGGAATGTTCGCCCGCGCAACTGCTGGCCGCGAGCGCCTCGTATTATTCCGATCTATTGCAATCCTCCTTTTGCCGAACCCCCAGCCGGGCGCTCGATGCGGCCCTGGCCACGGCCGTGACGAATCTGGAATACGTCTATGCGCCTCCCGCTTGGCTCGAAGGCATACAGTATTGGTCAGCCTATTGGTGCAACAACTACCAGATCCAGGCGGCGCTTCTCCTGGGACAAACCGGTCGCGCCCGCGACGCGCTGGTGTTCTTTGGCGGACGAGAGCGGGGCCCGTGCCCGGTGCTCTGCGCGGCTGGCGAGCCGACGGCAAAGTGGGACGGCGCCAACAAGAGCATCTCCGACGACGAGGATGGCCTGCCCTATTGGCTGTTGCAGTTCTGTCGCTACGTGGAGCACACCGGCGATCTCGCACTTGCCGACCGGTTGTGGCCGCAGATCGAGCGGGCGATCACCTACTGCTGGGAGGCGCGCGATCAGCGGGGAAACGGATTGCTGAGCTGGCATATGGGCTGCAACACGTTCATGTATCAGGCCGACGCCCTGGGCATGCCGGGTGAAGCCGCGTCACCAAGCCTGATGATGGCCGGTATGCTCGAAAGGCTGGCGCCGATCGCGGAACGCCTGGGCCGCCGCGAACGGGCGGAAGCTTGGCGCGAGCGGACACAGGCGATGTACCGCGCCCTGAAGGAGCGTCTGTGGCTGTCCGGTGAGGGCTGCTTCTGCAACCACCGTGACCTGCAGGATCGAATCACCCGTGCGCACTACTACACGGATCTGGTTTTTCCGGCGCTCTACACCCGGTTGCCCGACACCATCGCGTGGCAAAGCCTTCTGCACGCCGTGCAGGAGCTCTGGATCCCTTTGGACACGGAACGTGGACTGTTGCGAGTCGGCAATTTCAAGCCGGACGGATTCGGCAACAACAACCCGATGCCCACCCAGATGGCCGAAGCGGCGCGGGCCTTTTTCCGGGCGGGACTGCGGGCGCGCGGCATGGCCCTGCTTGAGACGGTGGCGCGCGCCGCCACGACCGAAACGGATGCCCCTGGCAATTACCCGGAAAAAATCGGTACGGATGGCTGTGGCCTCCCTCATTACGTCTTTGGAAACCCGATCGGTTCGTTCGTGATTGCCGTGGTCGAAGGCCTGTTCGGACTGACACTCGCGGAGGAAGGCCAGACCCTGGATTGGCAGCCGGCCTTCCCGGACGAGTGGGATAGGGCGCATCTGCGTCTGTCCTATGCCGAGGTCACGTTCGATCGCCATCGCACGGGCGGGGAAAATGTCGCGGTCTACCGTCTGTGCCAGAAAACGGCGCGCTCACTGCGATTTGCCGCCATTCTCCCCCCCGGCCGCATATCGGCAGTGACCCTCAATGACACACCCGTGCCGTTCTCGATCGAAGCACGGCTGGGCAGTACCAGGGTCACGGTCGCCGCATCGGCCGCCGGTGAACATGTCCTGACCGTCACCTACGTGCCCTGCCCGGTCTCAGTCCAAGGTCCGTCACAGACGGGCCTTGGCCAGTCGTTGTGCTGGGTCTGCGAACCTGAAGCGGAGCGCATCGAGGATCCGCAGGCGGTGCTGGAGGACGTCGAGATGACCGGCAGCACTGTCCGCGCGCGGACGCGCCTGGCGGGACTCCATACCGTGTTCATTCACCATCGAGGTGTGTCGGCGGTAACGCCGGTCTGCCTGTCCGTCGTACCGCAGGCGGAGGTTTCCCAGCCTGCCGCCGCGCAGGCCGCCGCGATGTTGGGCCGGCCTATCGAGGTGCTGGATCCTGCCCCATGGCGGAATTCGGATAGGATCCTGTGGATGATCTTCTGGGGCGACAATGGTGTCTATACGATCGATCGGAAGGCGCTGGCCGGCGAGGAGGGGGTATTGCACACCCCGGCCGGTGATTTTCCGCTGCCCGCCCAAGGCCCGCTCCTGGGCGAAATCGTCTACGGCATGTCGGAGAAACACTCGCGAGCCCTGCGGCGAAGCGACCGCCCGCATCGGTTGCGTATTCCCATCGAGCGCCCCTGTGCCGGCCTCTGGCTGCTTTACCTGTGCGATGTCGAGGTGCGCCACACGGACTGTGAAGTCGGGGCGATCGAATTGGAGTCAACCGGTGGCCGCGTGCATCGGTTGCCCCTGACCATGGGGATCCACATCGACACGGCACTCCCGCAGGTGCCGGGCACGGGGATCCCGGACCGCCGCTATGCCGCGGCGGCGCTTCCGGTACCCTTGGCGGTCGGCGGACATGCAAATCTGCTGTGGATCGCTCCACCGGTGCCAGACCTGATACATGGCTGCACGATCACGATGGATGTTGCCGATGCTTGGTTCGGCCTGCTGGGCGTGGCTGCGGTTCAATCATAGAACAAGGAGTTGAAAACATGACTACAGTTACGACGAATGTACAACGCAACGATCGGGTCACCTACGTTGATAAACAAACCGAGCTATACACCCTGGCCCACGAGAGGGCGGTGTTCACGTCACAATGGCAGGCACAACCCCGGACGAATGTGTTTGAACCCTGCGGCAGCCCGATGGAACATAAAATGCTGCGGGCACTAGAGTTTACTCGACCTTTCCCCTACAGCTTCAACTGGGTGGTACGCCGGGAACCCTGTTTTATGGCGGGCGGCGATATGCCCCGTTACGCCCTGGTCACCACCGAAGCCAACAATACGGGCAATCCGCCTTTCCTGAAGTGCGGGGACCTGCGGCTACGCCTGACGCTCGGCACCAAAACCTTTTGGCTCGACGAATACGGTGACGTGCAGTCCTGGTATCATCCCTGGGGCCAAGTACATGAAATCGATCTGAGGTCGGAACTCGGCTTGAAACTCACCCTACGCGCCGCATTGGCGGGTAACCATGCTCTGGCCGTGGACATTACCGCAGAGGGGGCCGGGCTCACAACGGAGCCCACGCTCGATCTGTGTTTCGGCGGCGTCGTCACAAAAACTCCGCACTATCTGCCGGAATACTTTCATGTCATGCCCGCTGATGAACTGGATAATCAGATTTCGTTGGCCGACGACGGCGCGACACTTCAGTCGACATCCGTGCCCTTTTCCGTCAAGGCCGACTGCTGGCCTCGGGGGGAGCTCGAGGTGGAGTCCGGCACCGAAGCGGTCATCTGCCGGGCGCGGTTTCGTCATCGCCTGAGTCCCTCCGCATCGCAACTCTCCTTTGTGGCCTGGATTCCCGAACTGGGCGATCGGATCTTCCCCGAGCAGTCCGGGCAGTTGCTGGCGGACGCCGAAGTCCACTACGCGGCGCTACTGCACCCCTATGAAATCGAAACGCCCGACCCACTTATCGATGCCGCGTTTTTCTGTGGTATCGTCAATATGGACTACTTACACCACTTGGGCAGTTGGCTGGAAGGCATTCATGAGTGGAACTGTTTTTTCTCCTCCAACTACCAGATTTCCGCCGCCATCAGCCTGGGACAATATTCCTTTGCCCGCCGCGCGCTCCGCTTCTTCTGCGACTCCAACACCGGCCCCGGCGACTGCTATCTGGCCAATGGACAGTCGTTCATGGGTGCCGATGCCACGCTCAAAATCCCGCCGCACATTCACGAGGGGCTGCCCTACTTCATCCTCCAGTTGTTCCGCTACTGGCAGGCGACCCGCGATGAGGAGACGCTCCGCTATGTATGGGATAAAACCTGCCGGAACTTCGAGCACAACCTCACCTTCCAGGATTCCTCCGGCAATCACCTGCTCAATTTCAAACTCGGCTGCAACGTCTTTATGTACCAGGCGGACCATCTCCACCTGCCGGGCAGCGCATTTTCCCCTTCATCAATGGCACTCGGGTCACTGGATCTGATGGCACAACTGGCAGAGGCCATGGGTGAGACGACGCGGGCTCAAGCCTGGCGCCGCAAACGCGACTATATGCAGGACGAACTGCTGCGACGCTTCTGGATGAGTGAAGACGGACGTTTCACTTCCGGCATCGACCCCGAAGGCCATGTGCAACAGGCGGCGTTCTACACGGATTATGTGTTTCCGGAACTCTATACTTCTTTGCCGGCGGAACATGCCTGGCTCGCGCTGAAAGCCTGCGACCGCGACCTCTGGAAGGATGCCGAACGGATGCGTATTGGCTCTTACCGCCCTATACTTTTCGGTAATAGTGCAGTGCAGCCGGCGCAGTCCTGTGAGGCTGCGGAAGCCTACTTCCATGCCGGACGTCCGGATCGCGGTGAGCTCTTGCTACACGATGCCGCCCGTGCCGCGACCGTCTATACTGACTCGCCCGGAAGTTTTCCTGAGTACCAGAGTGAAACCGGGTATGGGCTGCCGGATTACGGCTTTGGCAATCCCACCGGAGCCTTCGTTCATGCCGTCATTGGAAGCCTCTTCGGTCTCGAAAAACAGGACGGGGGACGTTCGTGGCACTGGCGTCCGGCCATTCCCGCCACATGGGCGCAGGCTCGGTTACGTCTGCCCGAAGCCGAGATCACGATAAACGGCACCCTTGAACGGCGGACCTTTACACTGACGCTATCGCAACCGGCTGAACTGATCTTCTCCTGTGTGATTCCTGGTGCCAAGGTGACCGGACTCACCGACGCGGACGGAAACGCCATCGTGTTCACGGCCACGGGGCACCCGTCAGGAAGCCAGCTTACGTTTAGGTTGTCGGCCGCAACAGGCCATACCATCACTCTCAGCACCGAAACGTTACCGACGGTATCCGTATCCGATCCTGTAGAACCAGGCGGAGCAATGGTACTAAAGCTCCCGGCCCGAGGAATGAAATTGCGGGATCCACAGCAGGTTCTATCCCAGTTCCGTATTGAGGGCGAAACCTTGACCGCCCGTCTCGCGACACAATCACCCGGAACGTGCATTTTCTTTCTGGAAAACCAGGCCGCCGCCTATGAATTAGCGGTTACGGTTCCCTGTGGTCGAACGGATACCAGCCCTCCCCTAACAGTATCAAAAGGGACAAAGACCGCGTTGGCACTTGGATCCCTGTTCAACTCAAACGGTATCTACCTGAAGAATTTCTGGCGCGGCTGCCTCTTCGCGACCTACGATCTGACCCCGCACTTGGAGCCCGGACTGGAATCAATGATCGCCTTGGGCGGAATGCGCTTCCGCGTCAAACCAGATGGACAAAACCTCATCTGGCTGGACCGCGGGGGTTATCCGGGACATCTCGGGGCCATCACCCTACCAACAACCACTCCGGGGACGATCCGCATTCCCGTCCAGGCGAATCTTGCCGGACTGGAATTACTGCTCGCCTCTGAAGCACCAGTGCGCCTGACGAACATGGCGGTCGCAACCCTGACGGTCACGTTTGATGATGGCGGAACAGCACGGCTTCCCCTCATCTATGGACGCGAATTGGACTGTGCCAGCCAGCCGTTTGCCACGCATGCCGTATCACGCCTGATTGGGGACCGGCAACATTACATGGCCACCGCGCTCCCATTACCGGAGCGGCGCTGGGTAGAGTCACTCGAGCTCAGCATTGATGTAGCCGACTACAATCTGGGCCTCTTTGCAATCAATGCCGTTGGGTAATAGCGTAGCTCTGTCCGTGCCACCCTGCCCCCCTTTGTCCGCACGCTTCAGCGGCGCGACGCCCAATGTCACTTTGGACAGAGCAGACTGGGGACAGACATCGGTGAGAATCACATTTCGCGGATCACACGCATTCCCGATAATCGCGCAGCCGCTTTCTCGAAGGTAAGTATTTCCTTCACGGACTTCATATACTCCGCATGGATCAACCGATCCACAAACCCGGGGTTGGCTGTAGCCAGTTTGGGAACCTCAAGCACCGCTTTGGACATGCCAAGCGATTCAACGCCCGGCTCGTTCAAAAACTGATTGATGAGTGACAGTGCCTCCGGCTTGGGTACCCCGTAGTGGTGCTGCAAGGCAAAATACACTTCCGCCACCACCATGTCGGACACAAGCAAAGTCGCGCCCTGCCCCTTCAGCAACTGCAACCGTTCAAGAGCCAAACGGGCTTGTGATATCGGCTCACCCGTAAGAAGTCGCAGGACAAACGAAGTATCAATCCCGACCTTCATCGCTCCTGTTTCTCCGGGGCGGGTGACAACGCTTCTCGCACACGACCACGGTCGATACTGCGGTGAACGGAGTCCATATCATGCCGCGTCACTTGCCGGGCGTATTTGCGAGCCGCCCCAAACCATGCGGGCGGAGTACCCTCCGCCACTTTCAGGGGCTTCCCAGCCCGCGATTCTTCAGGGGCCTCGATCCAGTCCAGAAAAAGACGCATCGCAACCTCACGAATCGGCTGCCCCTGTAGCGCACTCTTCGCTTTGACGCGGCGATACAGAACATCAGGAATATCAATGGTGGCTTTCATAAGAACAATATAACTGTATTCCTGTATTACCGTCAATCTGTCCGTTACGGGCGAGCAGATTGGTGACAGACTGATCGCTCCCGTACTTCGTGAAGTTGACGGCTGGGTGATCATCGGAATGGGGCGCCTTCGCAGAGCATTAGAAATTGGACTCGACCATTGGGCGAAAGGTGAGCTGATGGACCACCACGTCGGCTGGCGCAAAAAGGGTGTCCACGATCATCTTGGCCGCGCTTTCCGGCTTAAGATAGTCGGGACGTTCGATGGAACGAAAAGGCGTATCGGTGCCTCCGGGATAAACGCCCGTCACTTTAATCCCATGGACCCGGGCTTCCTTGATAAGACAGACCGTGAAACCATGCAAGGCGCTCTTACTGGCACAATACACACTGTAATTCTCGGACTGATGCCATACCACGGTGCTGGCAACATTAACGATGTGTCCGGCTTTTCTGGGGATCATATCGCGCATGGCTTCACCGCAAAGCAACGCCGCTGCCCGGAAGTTGACCGCCATATGCTCATCCAAATCAGCGGCAGTTACCTCTGTCACAGGCCCCTTGCGGCGATTAAAGCCGGCATTATTGATCAAGAAATCCGGGGGCGTCCCGAGCGCCCTCTTGGCCGTCGCGTACAGGACGCCCGGCACGTCCGGGTGGGAGAGATCAAATGCTTCAGCGAAACACCCGGTCTCCCGACTGAGCGCGGTCAAGCGGGCTGAATCACGCCCCGTGGCAAATACGCGAAGTCCCCGCTCACAAAGTTGACGCACCATTTCAAGGCCAATCCCGCTTGAGGCACCCGTAATCAATACTGATTTTTTCATAGCCAGCTCCCGCAATATGATGTTCCTACTAAAAACTCAAAGATAACGGGATTCATCGTAAAGCATGTTCCTGAGCCATCAAGGAAAAAGGATAGCACGATTGAGGAGGGAATCTAGGAAAGGGTCCCGCTAGCCCAAATCCTCGCCTAACCTAAGGACGTTCCGGCCACGATGGGCTCGCATGATTCGCCCTGCCTACGCGGCTCAGCAAGCTTCGTCCTCCAGAAGATAAATCAGGGCCATTCTTCTGGAGGGCGAAGATTCGAGGCTAGTCACAGGTCTTGCCCCCCACTAAGTCTTATGATAATTTGAACTAGATTTTATAAAAGAAAGTAAAGGAACCGGAATGAGTGTTCGTGTACGTTTTGCGCCCAGCCCAACAGGGCAAGTTCATATTGGAAATATTCGTGCAGCTATCTTTAACTGGCTTTTTGCCCGTCATCATGACGGCCAATTTCTGCTCCGTATTGAAGATACCGATCGCGAGCGATCGACCCCTGAAGCCGTTCAGACCATTTTGAAAGCCATGGAGTGGCTGGGCATCACGTTCGACGAGGCCCCCCTCTACCAATCCACCCAGCATGAGCAACACCGGCTGGCCGCCGAAAAACTATTACAGACCGGCCATGCCTATAAAGAGGACAAAGGCGGCACCGGCCAAGGCGAATGCGTCATTTTTCGGATGCCGGGCACCGATATGGCCTTCCATGACGAGGTCAAGGGCGACATGAAGAAAAAGGCTGTTGACGTAAAAGATTTCGTCATTATCCGTTCCGATGGCTCGCCCGTCTTCCATCTGGCCAACGTCGTGGATGATATTACCCAGAACGTCACCCACATTATCCGCGGGGATGACCATGTAGAAAACACGTTCCGCCATGTGGCGCTCTATCAGGCACTAGGTGCCCCGATCCCCCACTACGCCCATCTTCCTATGATTGTGAATGCGCAGGGAAAACCTTATTCCAAACGGGATGGAGCCGCTTACGTCGGTCAGTTCCGGGACATGGGCTTTTCGGCGGATGCCCTGTTTAATTATCTTACCCTACTGGGCTGGTCGCCGGGCGGGGATCGCGAAAAAATGACGCGGGCGGAAATTATTGAGGCGTTCACCTTGGATCGTATCGGCAGCGGGCCTGCCCAGATGGATATCCGGAAACTCACACACATGAACGGCCTATATCTTGCCGAACTGACCCTTAACGTTTTTGCCACGGAAGTCCGACACCATCTCGAAAAATTGGACTGGGGCAGGAACCTCGACGAGACGCTCTTTCTGGCGGTCTGCCAGTTGATGCAATCCCGCACCCCGCTCTACCCCCAATGCGAGACCTGGAAGTATTTCTTTGTCGATCCCATTGAGTATGACGAAAAGGCGGTACAAAAGACGCTCCGCAAGGAGGGGGTCAAACCGACTTTGGAGGCGCTGCGCGATGCCCTAACCCACTGCGACTTCTCGGAAGCCGGCGTTCAACAGGCGATCCGGCAAGCCGAAGCCAGTACAGGAACCGGCGAAGGCAAACTCAATCAACCGCTGCGGATTGCCGTAACGGGAGTCAGCGTTGGCGCAGGCATCTACGAAATCCTCGCGCTGATGGGGCGCGCACGCACTTTGGCCCGCCTGGAAAATTCCATTAACCTTTTATAACTGAATGCCATTCATTCTGGAGACACTGTGAGTACACCTGACCCTACTGCCACAACTGATTTTGTCCGTGACATCATTGCCGAGGATATTGCTAACGGCAAGCACCAGCGCATTGTGACCCGGTTCCCGCCGGAGCCCAATGGCTACCTGCATATCGGGCATGCCAAGGCCATTTGCATCGATTTTGGGACCGCTCTCGAATTCGGCGGCGAATGCCATCTGCGCATGGATGACACGAATCCCTCCAAGGAGACCATGGAATACGTGGACAGCATCAAAAACGATGTCCAATGGCTAGGGTTTGACTGGGGCGAGCATTTCTATTTCTCAGCGGACTATTTCGAGCGCATGTATGACTACACCTGCGGCCTGATTCGCAAGGGGAGCGCTTACGTCTGTGAGCTGACCCAGGATCAATGGAAAGAGTACCGGGGTATTCCCACGATGCCGGGAAAAGAAAGTCCTTTCCGCAACCGTTCCGCCGAAGACAGCCTCGCCCTGTTTGCCAAGATGAGGGCGGGCGAATTCCAGGATGGCACTCTGTGCGTCCGGGCCAAAATCGATATGGCGTCGCCCAATCTCCATATGCGAGACCCGGTGATTTACCGCATTATGCGTGCCCACCATTACCGGACGGGCGATAAATGGTGCATCTATCCCACCTACGATTTTGCCCACCCGATCGAGGATGCGATTGAATTTATCACACACTCCCTCTGCACTCTTGAGTTTGAAGTGCACCGCCCCCTTTACGATTGGGTTCTGAAAGAACTCAACCTGAACCCCACTCCCCCGCGGCAAATTGAATTCGCGCGGCTTAACCTGACGTACACGGTGCTGAGTAAACGCAAATTGCTCGAGTTGGTGCGGGATGGCCATGTCAAGGGATGGGATGATCCCCGCATGCCGACCCTTGCCGGTTTGCGCCGCAGGGGGTTCACGCCAGAGTCCATTCGCAACTTCTGCAAGCGAATTGGTGTTACCAAATTTGACGGCTATACCGATATCGCGCTGCTTGAATTCTGTGTTCGTGAAGAACTCAACAAATCAGCCAACCGTGCCATGGCCGTATTGGATCCCGTTAAAGTGGTCATCGAAAATTTTTCAGAGGAACAAGTGGATTTTCTGGAAGGCATCAATAATCCCGAAAATCCCGAGGCGGGCGTGCGCGTAATCCCATTCACTCGCGAGCTCTACATCGAGCGGGATGATTTCCGCGAAGAGTCATCTAAAAAATATTTTCGTTTGGCGCCCGGCAAAGAAGTCCGGCTGCGTTACGGTTTCTTTATCACCTGTACCGGATTCACCAAGGATCCGGTGACCGGCTTGGTTACAGAAATTCGCTGTACCTATGACCCCGCCACCCGGGGAGGAAATTCCCCGGATGGCCGAAAAGTCAAAGGCACCCTCCACTGGGTTTCCGCGACCCAAGGGGTTCCGGCCGAGGTGCGCGTCTATGACCGTCTCTTCAAAGTCGAACACCCCGAAGAGGTCCCGGAAGGCGTGGATTATAAAACCAATTTAAATCCGGTCTCCTTGAAAGTGATCCACGCCGTGGTTGAGCCGGCTTTAGCTCAAGCCGCCAAAGGAGCCCGATTCCAGTTTGAACGCAAGGGCTACTTTATCGCGGACAGTCTGGATCATCAGGCTTCAGCTCCCGTCTTCAACCAGATTGTCGCTCTCAAGGATTCGGGAACAAAAACAGAAGGACAATAGCCCGTGAATTACGCAGCAAAAATATTAGCCTATCTCGGGGAACCGGACCGATTTTCGCAGGTATTGCTCATCGCTGGAGCTCCGCCCATCGAGAAGGTCGGCACCCAATTCCGGATCGTCATTAACACGATCCTCACGCCGGATGATATCCGCGACACGTTGGCCATCTTTGCCAGTCATGCGCGGCGTACGGGTGTTTCAGAAATGGGCAATCAGGGGGTCTTCGCCTTCGGCATGACCAATCAAGGCCGGTTTAAAATCCATTATCTTACCCAGCGGGGAAGCACCTTTGTATCGATCCAGCGCATGCCGTTTGATGTCCCGAAACTGGAAAGCCTGCTGGCCCAGCCGGCCCAGCTCGCGCTTATCGACGAAACCCTGACCCTGCCGGCTGGCGGAATCGTCATGGTCTCTGGACCGTCACCAGATATTCTGGCCCAGTTTATCTACGCCATTATTGCCCGCATCAATGACTCCAAAAACAGCGTCGTTTACGTGTTGGAGCAAAACCTGTCCTACCTGATGAGGCATCGAAACTCCATTGTGATTCAAGTGGAGGTGGGAACCGATATCCCCACCCTTGCGGAAGGCATACGCAACGGGCTATTTCTTGCGCCGGATCTGATCTTTGTCAGCAATCCCAAAACACCGGAAGAGTATGCCGCCTTGATGTGCGCCGCTCAGGCGGGCTCTGTCGTCATCGTCAGCGCCATTGCCAGCAACGAGCAACACCTGCTGAGTGATCTTCAGAAGCGTTTACTGGAAGATTTCCACCTGCTTCGGCACTATGTCAGTAAAACTATTAATTTGAGTGCCGACAAAGCCGGCCTCATTTCCTTAACAACTTCGACCTTAGACCCGCAATAACTCGCTCAGGAGACGTATGAAAAAAATAAAAATCGAAAGCCGTTGGGTTGTCAAAAGCAATGATTCCAGATACATCATCAACCGTGAGAAAGACGGAGGACTGATCATACTGGACTGCGATGTCCTTGAGCCCAATGATCCTGACAGCATGGAGGGGTTGTTCTACGTAGCGCCCGAAGCGGCAAAAGTCTTCCTCGCCCTGATGAAGTCAGCGATTGCGCTGGACGCAAAAACCCATGATGATTAACGCGTTTATCTTTGATCTGGACGGCACTTTGTTGGATTCGGAAATTCTCTGGTGCAAAGCCATGGAACAGCTTATTGCCAAACGGAATTTGCCTGTCACCAGCTCCTACGCCTGTGAGTTGGTGTTCGGCCGGTCCTGGGGTGACGTTCTTGCCCGCTTGCGCCAGGATTATCCCTCAATCAAAGAATCTGCTTTGAGCATCGAACAGGAAAGCCAGAGCTACTACGATCTGCTCCACGCGTCCATGGATATCCGGATTCACAGCTCTATCGACCTGCTCAAACGGCTAGCCCGGCGATACCCGGTTGCCATCGTCTCGGGATCCACACGCCGGCAAATTGCCGATGCGATTGAGTTAATGGAGATCCGGGCTGAGCTTCAATTCTATCTTGGCAATGAAGATTACCCTCGCGGAAAACCCGACCCTTCTGGGTTCCTACTCGCCTCCCGTCATTTCGGCATTGAACCGGAACACTGCCTAGTCTTCGAAGATTCGTCCGCCGGCGTACGAGCGGCTAAAGCGGCGAACATGCACTGTGTGGCGTTGTGCAGAAAGGGACTTCCTTCACAAGATGTGAGCATGGCCGACGAAGCGCTGGCCGATCTCGTGGATTTTGATGCCATCTCGTATGGAGTTGACCTATAAGCTCCATGACGGCAACGGTCATATTTAATACGCTCGCGCTGTCACTGCTATTTCTCACCCTTAGTGGGGGCGGGCTCTTCCCGTCAACGATCAGCCTGGTCGCCATCGTCACAAGCGGACTGGCCTGTCTGGTCACTTTTAAAAAAGCGCCACCCCCGATAAACCGGCCGCAGGGTCAATCGCTTCCTTTTCTCGAAATAATACTTGGCCTTTTACTCCTCTTCATTCTCATCACAGCCCTCCCCCTGCCTCCAGCTCTGGACTTCGTGGCTGGCTCGCTGCGAAACCAGCAAAATCAAGCGGTCGTGACCTCCATCCACAAGGCCGCCCAATGTGGGGCCGCTCCCCTAATGGAAGATCCCTGGTTCAGCTTGAGTCGGAATCGGGCGGGTACACTACGCTTTTTTCTCCTGCTAGCTGCCGCCTTCAGTGCGGCGCTCCTGACCGCTAAGTTGCCGCCCAAGGGGAAAGCCTGGCTGCTCACTTTTCTGGCGCTAGTGGGTACAGGCGTTGGAGTCGCCGGTTATCTCGGCCAGTGGAAAATCCCCCAAGGAGACACGCTCTGGTGGTTTATTCCCCTCCCTCACGCCCCCACCTCACCCGTCGGCTGCTTTCTTAATCGCAACCATTTCGCGGGCTTTGTCGCGATGCTCTGTCCGGTCGCCTTGGCGCTGGTCGTTCAGGCCATCACAACCCGCCGCTGGATTGCCGGGCTCTTCCATTTGGGCCTCACTGGGGTCATGGCAGGCGTGGTCTTCATGTCCCTATCCCGTGGCGCCATGCTCGCTCTGATCACCGGACTCGTGGCCACGTCGCTCCTAATCGCCTTCCGCCATCGGTTTGTTTGGGGCCTTGTCTTATTGGCCTTGATCGTGGCGGGGAGTGGGCTCCTGGTAACTCAAAGTCCGGCCATTCGAAACCGGCTGGAAGGAGTGCAGAATCCGACCCAACTGAGCAGTGTTGACAGCCGGCTCAATGAGTGGCGAGAAGCATTGCGGGTGTGGCCGCATTATCCGCTGATCGGAGCGGGAGCCAACGCCCTTCGCATGGTGTATCCCCAATACCGCCAGACCAGTGTAGGCTCCCGTTTAATTTATGCGGAGAATGAGTATATTCAACTGGTGGCCGAATGCGGGCTGGTGGGCGTCATCCTTGCCCTTGCGATCATCTGGGCTTTTTATCAAAGGGTCAAGCACGCCCCTGAGCCACTCCCTAGCGTCATCATCATAGCGGCGTCCGGAGCCCTCACGGTGACCGCCATTCACTGTTTTTTTGATTTCCCAGCGCATCTTCCACTTTATGCGCTGGTGCTCGGCATGCTGGCGGGCTTGCTGATCGAACCCGCACCCGAAACAAGAAAATCAACCCGCTGGATTGCCATGGCACCTGCACTGCTTGCCCTTCTCGGCACCTCCTTGATCGCCCGTTATTACCCCCTCGACGTACGAACCATGGACGACCCCCATTATCTTTACAAAGCCAAAACCCGTGAATTGCACCGTTCCTTAATATGGGCACCCACCTCTCCTGCCTGGCTCTATTTAGGACGCACCCTGCTCAAAGAAGGGTCGGTGATGCGGAATGGCCCCCTCTGCCATCAGGCGGAAGCCTTCTTCACTCGGGCGGTCACGCTTGATCCGCAAAATTATAGGCTTTGGTATGAGGTGGGCGAGGTGCGGCTAAGCCTGAGCGACAAACAGAGGGCGACCGAAGCGTTCCAACGCTCACAGGCACTCCGCTCCTGGATGGCGCCACCCGCGATTCCCGGAGAAACAGCGCCATGAACCATGCCCTTCTCGGTGCGTCTATCCCCTTCGCCCTGGCCCTAGTCTGGTATCTGATCCGAGGCCGCAGAGCCACGACAGCTATGCTAATCCTAACGCCACTTTGCATGATCGTCTGCGGAGTATGGGCCTCCATTCCGGATCTTCCCCGAGTGGTTGGTTGGCACTCGCTCTATATGAAACTTGCGGCGGATCCACGCATTAACATCTTCTTCTGGCATTATACCCTTGATCAGATTGAAACCGACTCCTCATGGTATTCGGCAGGGGTTTTCCTGCTAGGGATGGCCGTCATGTTAGCCGCCTTACGTGAACTCAAAAAACAGGAGATCCCCTGATGGCACACGCCGCACTTCATTTTGCAGCAGGAATGACGGCCGGAATGGTGCTCATGGCCCCACGCCTCAAACGCGCCTGGCAAACGCGCACTCATTTATATGCCGCTGTGAAATGGTGGGTCTTAGCCGCCTGGGGACTCGGATTCATCTCGATTATCCCCAGCTTGCTCCGCTATGCAGGACTCCCGGAATCCTTCTGCACTGGATGGTGGATGAATATTTTCCTGTTACATCCCCTTATGAACTGGCTGCTCCCTCAGAATTTAATCCTCGCCAGCTTCATTTTCGAAGGACTGATCGCACTCCAGTATTTCATCATCCTAGCATCCCTCTTTCGTCTCAAAAAAGGACGATAAAACATGCACAACCGGAATTCACCCACCTCTAGCCTAACAATCTGATGTCTTCCTTGGATCTCCAATACACTCTGTATTCACGCGGCTCAGCAAGCTTCGCCCTCCAGAAGACATAATCTATAAAGTGGAGCTGATTCTTCTGGAGGGCGAAGCTTGCTGAGCCGCGTGGGCAGGGCGAATCATGCGAGTCCATTGTGGCCGGAACGTCCTTAGGCGAGAATTTTGGGCTAGGGGTGGGTTCTTGACTACGGAACGATATGGTCGCATAAATTGAATAGATTTTTTATTGACGGGTACTTATAAAACCTTAATTATCTGAAATTACTTTTATTCATAGTTTAAATCAAAACAAAAGGATGCCCCTTATGACGACTGCCCCCAAAGTGATCACGCCCTGCCGCTCAAAATGGAAAGGCACGATGACGGATCGTCAGCGTTTTAACAACCAGATGCAGTATCGCCCCATTGACCGCTGTTTCAATATGGAGTTCGGATACTGGGAGGAAAACTTCACCGAGTGGGATCTCTTCACAAAAAACGATATCAAGACCAATGAGGAAGCAGATGTTTTCTTCAGTTTTGACCGATCGGCTTTCCTGGGCGACAACACCTGGATGAATCCCTCCTTCCCGAATAGCGTCATTGAAGAAAACGCCACCTCTAAGATCATCATGAACAGCGATGGCCTGCTGGCCGAAGTGCCCCGGGATGGACACGACACGATCCCCCATTATCTCAAATCAAGTGTCGTCACACCGGATGATTGGAAACGTTGCAAAGAGGAGCGGTTCCGTCTGGATGATCCCGCCCGCCAAATCGACATCGAGATGATCAAGCGCACCCATCCGGTGACCCGCGACTATCCCCTGGGCATCTGGTGCGGCTCCATGATCGGCAAAATCCGCGACATGCTGACCTTTGAAGGCTTGGCCTACGCCTGCTATGACTATCCCGACATGGTAGAGGACATGGTTGAAACCTCCTGCCAGCTTGTTGAGCAATCCCTTGACCGGTTGCTTCCTCATATCGACTTTGATTTCGCCGCAAGTTGGGAAGACATCTGCTTTAAAAATGGCCCCATCGTCTCCGCGGATTTCTTCCGGGATGTCGTGATGCCGCGGTACAAACGAATTTCCCGCCGGCTTCAGGCGGTGGGCATCAAACTCTGGTGGGTTGACTGTGACGGGGACGTAAGGCCCATTCTCAAGTACATGATGGAAGGCGGCATCAACTGTCTATTCCCATTTGAAGTCAATGGCTGTGCCCATCCCGCAGAGCTGCTGGCGGAGTATGGCAAGGATCTGCGCATCATGGGCGGGTTCGACAAGATTGAAATGGCAAAAGGCCCCGAGGCTATCAAGGCGTATATGAAAACGCTGGTGCCGCTAGTCGAGCGCGGCGGTTATATCCCGTTTTGTGACCACCGTTGCCCGCCCAACGTGAAGCCGGAATATTACCTTTATTATCTGGATCTCAAGGAGCAGATGTTTGGAATGAAGTCCTGAGGGAACTCATCTCCGTTTCAAGAAATGCCATGGTATAATGGGTATCAGGGCAGTCTTTTCAAAGGCTAATCTTTGTTTCAAACCTGAACCGCATATTCACGGAAAAGCTCAAGGTACAGACGATAGTTTTCAAAGGACACTCCGGGTGGCGTCTGATGATCCACCGAAATCACAAAACCGCCTTGTCGCGCCACGGGCAACAGGCGCTCAAATTCGGCTCTCATAGCCGCCTCACCATGGTGCATTACCATCTTGTCATAGGCCCCAATGTAGAGTTGCTCCGGATAACGTTCGCGCAGCACCGTCATATCCACACCTGCCTGACGCTCCAGAGGTAAAATCCCTTCAATCCCGGCCCGAGCAAACCACGCCGCTGGCTTGGTAATGTTGCCATCAGAATCCACCACTACCCGCACGCCGTATTCTTTGAGACGGGGAATGACACGCTGATAGTAAGGCAGCATAAACTCATCGAACTGCTCTTCCGAAAGCATGGGGCCGTTGTTGTAGCTCAAATCTTCGGCAAACGTCATAAAATCGGGCCGGCAGATGGCGCAGATCTCGTCAAGCACCCGGATGTTGAAGGCGGCAACGTCGGCGTTCATCCGGTGCATCAGTTCAGGCTGATCATAAAAGGCGTAGAGGTGGTTCTCGATGCCCAGCAACGAGCGAGGAAACCAAAAATAACCTTCCAGAGTGAACCACAGGATGTCACCGTCCTCCCGCTGCCGGCGAGCCCATTCCTGCCACCTCGCCGTGTCAATCAGCGGCCCTTTGTCAGGGAAAAGCAGCGGGCGTAACGCCTCATATTCATCGACAGTCCGCACCATCGGCGCACCATGATGCAACGGAGTTGGGCAGTGCCATTTGTGAGGTGAAATCCAATCCTGATAATGGACGTCCATACCGAGGTAGCGATAAATCTCCTGGAAATTTAAATGAGCAGGCAGCCCCTCCCCCCGCCAACGCAGGAGGGTCTGATCCCACCACGATGCCCATTCCAGAATGGGCAGTCGATCCACGGGCTGGAAGTTCATTACCGCTTGAAGGCGCTCACGGGCAGTCATTTTGTCAGAACAGGTCATCAGGCAGTCTCCTCTTGTTAGTTAAGACAATATCGGATAGTTTATTTGCAATTACTCGGACTATATTATCCTCGCTACCGGCCTATATTGCCGAGAGAGTTGCCATGGCCATTCAGGACATACAGTTTAAAAAAGGCGGACTGCCGACCCTTCAGGCAATGGGCATGGCGACACAGAACTTTCCCCACTACCGCAATGATCGGCTAGTGGTTCATCGTCTTGATGTCGTTTTGCTAAGTTTCATCATGAGAGGAAACTGCGAACACCTGATCGACGACCGGCGATATCCGGCGCGCGGCCCGAGTATCGGCATCACCCATCTTAATCAGACACACTGCATCTTCACTGAATCGGACAGCGCTGACATTATGAATATCTATCTGGATCTTGATCGACTTCACCTTCCGGCACTACCAGCACTACTACAAGAGTTGGTCCCGCGCCTGTTGCCGCTCAACTCCCGGTTTGCGAACCGGCTCAATCGTGTGCAGCAACTCGATCTTCCGGAGAACTCAACGCTCCCTACCATCGCCTTGTTGCTCGACCGTGAACTTAATGAACGGCGCCCAGGCTGGGAAGGGGCGGCCATGGCATGCCTGCGGATATTTCTTACGGAACTCTGTCGCACCGCCAGCACCACAGGGATCCAGCCTAATGAAAATACCCACCCTTCAGCCCTACGACTGGAGCGCGTGTATGCCCATATTGATGCACACTTTCGCGAACCGTTAACGCTGGATCAGATGTCAGCGGTTGCCGGCCTGAGCCGCACCTATCTCTGCCGCGCCTTTCGATCCTATGCCGGGAAGCCACTTTTCACCTATATGCAAGAACGCCGTATTCAGGCCGCCATGCTGATGCTGAGACAATCGAACCACAAGGTGATCCAGATTGCGAATGATTGCGGATTCAACGATCTGAGTCATTTCAACCGTTGCTTCCGCCGGTTCTGCGGCCAAACGCCACAAGCCTACCGGACGTTGCCCAACTGCCCGCGACCGGACAATGAGAATTTGCAACTGACGTCCGAGGGAAATTAAAACCGCCTCAGGCAGGTTTTGATGGAGAAATAATCTTCTTCTCAAAATCCCGGCAGGTGTCGGTGGCTTCCACGACCTTGCCGTGCTTGCTGCACCGCTGAACGAAGGGATTCACCACATAATGCTGACAATGCCGGCAGAGCCGTTCCGCCTCGGACTCATCGAAAACTTTGACGACCCGCGAAACATCGCTGGAATCAAAAACCTGCGGCTTGCGGCGCTGCTTGAAGGGGACCGCCGCCTCATCCGCAAATTCATGACCACAGGACGCACAGGTCAGGGATTCGCCCACCTTCTTGAACCCCTCAAATTTGGGCGCCCGCTTGAGCAGACTTTCCTGTCCGCAGGCTTCACATAAGATTTCGACACCTGAGTTCACACCACACCTGCTTAAATCAACTCTGCGGCCTTTGCCACCGCCTCGGGGATTTTGCTCACATCCTTGCCGCCGGCTCGCGCCATAGCAGGCTGACCACCGCCCCCGCCGCCTGCGACCTTCGCCACTTCCTTGATGATCTTACCGGCGTGGATCCCTTTTTTCACCAGGTCAGGACTCACCACAACGATAAATTGGGCCTTCCCCTCACTCGTGGCGCCCAGCACAACAACTGACGATCCAGCCTTCTCAAGTGCCGCTTCCGCCAAGTTCTTCAAAGCGTCGGCCGAGACCTCACCGACGGCGACCGCCAGCAGCTTAATCCCTTTCACCTCGATCGCAGCGGCTAATACGCCGTCCAGTTTCTGCATCGCAGCGGCATTCTCGTT
>JBBQNS010000044.1:0-26035 GCA_038330175.1 Kiritimatiellia bacterium | reverse complement strand
TTGCCGACGTGGTTGAGACAGTGGCAGAGCCATGTATCGTGCGAAAAACTCTGGTAAAAACTCTGTATGTATTTATATGACTTAAGACTCATAGTCCGCTGAATATATTGTAAAATAGTTAGAATTATTTTTTGGTCTGATTGTGATTTTTTTTAGGTGCCTAAATTTTTTTTGTGGAGCGGGGGGTCCCCGCCGGTAGCCCCCCCCACAGGCGCGAAGCCCGACAGGCTCCTAGGGTAGCGTCACATCCAAACGATAAAAACGTGTGGTCGTGGAGTTGAGGATATTGGTGTCGATCCATACGGCGGGACCATTGGTGCCCGAGAGCGGGGTGACAGTCACCTGCGTCCAGTTCCCTGTAACGAGCAGTGATGAGCAGGCGTTTATGGCGTAAAGGCGATTGGACCAACCTTGGAAGATTAGCGCTACGGTTCCGTTTGTTTCGGCGATGGCCTCGATCCGAAACACTGAAGCGGCATTGGTCGGATCGGTTTGGGCGATCCATTCTGCATAGTTGTCGAGTCCGTCGCTATCGTTGTCATTAGTCGCGACAAGGCCATGGAGGCTTCCTGAATAAAGCTGCTCCCACCAGTCCGGCAGACCATTGGCGTTGCTGTCAAAATCTGGAATCACATTGGTGATCCATGAATAGTGGGCTGGTACTTGTGATGAGTAAAACCCGCTGGCGACATGATTGGTGATCAGGGTCCAGTTTGGGCTTTTCCCGATGTAAAGCCCGTAGGCATCATAGAGGCTGGCATCGAATCCGTCTCCCGTGTTGGTGGTGTTGAAATGTCCATCGACGGAGTAATGAATTCCCGCTAATTGCCAAACGCCGTCTTCTTCAATGAAAGCGGCTCCTCCGGAATCGCCCGTTGAAAGGGCACACTCATTTGAGCCTGCGTTATGGGTGAAAGTGGCGTACAGGTAGGGTGCCCCGTTCACGGAGCGGATGGCCTCGACCTGATTAACGCCCCAGCGTATGACGGCGTCACCTGCGCCCCAGAGCCAGCCATTAGTAAGTCCGACGGTGATGACTTCACTGCCGCGTTGCGTGCCCCGTCCCATGACCATTATCGAAGCGCCCACTTCGTTTGAGCCGGTGTAGAAGGGGGCATAGCTGGATAGCTGGCCTGCAATTTGCCATAGGCGCAGGTCGGAGCCGGGGGCGGGATCATCAAAATAAGCTATGGGGAAGTAATTTGAACCCCCATAGATAAAGGGCGTATTTGTGCCGCCACCAATGTGTCTGGCCGTTAGGAAGAAATGCGGCGCGATCGCCGTGCCTAAAAAATCGCCAAATTTTCCTTGGTATTGCCAGCCACTTACCGCCAACAGGCCTGCTGGCGCGTTCGTGTTGAAATTTGGATCGCTCATGGCCTCGAACAATACGGCTTCGGTAAGCAGAGGGAATCCGCATAGCCATACGGTCAGAATGAACCGTGGCAGCCGGGCGGATTGGTTGAGGGTTACCATAACGCGCCCGAGTCTATAGTGAGCTATCATCCGTGCCTTAGATCATTAGCCGAATTGCTTCCTCATATGGGAAGGCGGGATTTTGAGGGCAATCCGATATTTGGCGACGGTGCGGCGGGCGATTTGAATGCCTCGCTCGTTTAAGACCTCCAGCAGTTCCTGGTCGGACAACGGATGTTCTGGATTTTCTGAAGCCACCAGTGAGGCGAGACTATCTTTAACCGTTTTGTTGGAAATGACGCCGCCGGAATCGGTTTTTAATCCGGGTGTGAAAAAATACTTCATCTCGAAGATACCTTGTGGCGTCTGGATATGTTTCCCTGCCACAGCGCGGCTGACCGTGGTTTCGTGAAGTTGAACCACGGTGGCCACCTCGGACATCGTCAAGGGTTTGAGATGGGCAATTCCCTGGTCAAAAAATTCCTGCTGAACCTTCACGATCTCGGTGGCGATCTTGAAGATGGTCTGCTGCCGTTGATGGATACTTTTAATGAGGAAGGCGCTAGACCGGACCCGGTCTTGAATATAATCGCGGACTTCGGCTCCTGTGCCTTCATTATTCATCAGTGAACGATAATGTTTACTGATCCGAAGCCGGGGAAGGTCGTCATTATTCATCAAAACGACATAAATGCCCTCTACCTTCTGCACGACCACTTCCGGCGTAACATAGGGGGAGGATTCAGAGCCGTAGGCGCGCCCTGGTTTAGGCTCGAGTGTGGAAATGAAATTCGCGGCGGCCTGAACCTCTTCAATCGGGAGTTTCAGCGCCTTGGCAATTTCCTGCATTTTGTGTGCAGCGAGGCGTTCAAGATGGCCCGAGACGATCCGTCCGGCAGCGCTATCGGCTTTGCCCAGCCGTTCGAGTTGGAATAACAGGCATTCCCGTAGATCACGGGACCCCACGCCCAGTGGATCGAAGTCCTGGATGACAGAGAGAATGTCCTGCATGTGGGCCACATCGGCATTACAGGTGGCGGCAATTTCCTCGATAGAGGACGAAAGATAGCCGTCGTCGCTGATGCTCCCAATAATAAGTTCGCCCAACGCCTTGTCGGTTTCGCTGAACTCGGATAGGGCAAGCTGGTGGAGCAGGTGCTCTTGCAGGGATTGAGTCTGAGTAATGGAGTCGTAGAGATAGTCGCGCTTTTCTTCACTGTGTGCGGAATAGGAGTTTCGCTCCCGTTCCTGGAAAAAATAATCCTTCCATTCGTCATCCAGTCGCGTCAGGATCTCAAACTCCTTGCGGAAATCCATGGATTTATGGTCGTCGATCTCGGTATTGATTTTTTCGACTTCGATATTCGGCGTGTCGGCAGGGAGTTCTTCGAGCGTAGGATTGCTGTTCAGTTCAGCCTGAATCATGGCTCGTAATTCCATCACAGGGGCCTGGAGCATTTCCAGTGACTGTCGCAACTGGGGCGCCAGCACCATGCTAAGGCGCATTTCTTGGCTTAAATGTAAACCTTGTCCCGCCATAATTTACTCTCTCTGTACGCGCGGAATATACCCTCAATAAGTGTGGGTCTCAAGTAGAAAGTCCGTGGAGGCGCGCACAGGGTAATTTGTAGGAGCAGTGTTTGCGCGCGATGTCCACCCAGTGCCCACAATCGCGACATAAGATCGCTTCCTACAGGCCATCTTCGCATAATTTTGAATGAACTTGTTATAAGGAGCTTAAAATAGTAATGATGCAAACCTTATGAACTTGGAATTAGAAAACCGATATAAAGATATTGCAAGGCGGATTCAGGCGTCTTGCGCCAAAGTCGGGCGCGACCCCGCTTCTGTACAATTGATGGCGGTATCCAAGACGCAGCTCCCTGATGACATTACGGCGGTGGCCGCCTTGGGGATTGAAACCTTCGGCGAAAACCGTGTACAGGAAGCCCGTGGCAAGATTCCCTTATGCCCGGGACGGATCCACTGGCATTTGATTGGCCACTTGCAATCTAATAAGGCGCGCGAAGCCGTGCATTTGTTTGAAATGATCCATTCGGTGGATTCGCTTCGTATGCTGGAGACCCTGGACCGCTTTGCGGCGGATGAAGGGCGGTCACTGCCGGTCTGTCTTGAAGTTAATGTGTCCGGAGAACGTAGCAAGTTCGGAATGCCTCCTGATCAAGTGCCGGTTACCCTTGAGGCCGCTAACAAGTTGTTTAAGGTGAAAGTGGTGGGGTTGATGACCATCCCGCCTGCCGCCGAAGATCCCGAGGAGGCGCGCCCTTTCTTTCGCGCTTTAAGAGAACTCCGTGATCGGCTACAAGCGGAGACAGGCTTCAATTTGCCTGAGTTGTCGATGGGAATGTCGCATGACTTCGACGTTGCGATTGAAGAGGGTGCCACCTGGATTCGGGTGGGGTCCCTGCTGTTTGGTCCCAGAAAAAGGAAGGACGTCCATGAGACCGGAGAAGACTGATTGGGATGAGGACGTAGCACCGGTGAAAGTACGTGATTCCCGCCCTCCACCCCGGGCGGCAGGGTGTTTGATTGTCTCCGGACTAAGTCTTGCCATTGTGAGTGCCATGGTCGTTTTCGGAATTCAGACGAGGGTAGGCAGCGATTTGGTAGCAAACTTTCTGAAGAAACAGACGGGGCTGGACGTGTCTGTGGGGGGGGCGCAGTTTGTGGGGCCATTAGAGGTTTCCTTGACCGATGTGCAGACCAAGCCAAGCACAACTCCGTTCGGAAATTTCAAAGTGCGCGAAATCCAATTAGGCTGGAGTTGGAGCGGGGAATCACGCGTGACGCTCCGTGGAGTGCGCCTGGACTTGGTTCAGCTTGCCGATGGGTGGGTGCCTGCTCCTTTCGCTAAAATTGCAACGCTGGCCGATGTGCGCGAAACGGTGGCTTTTTTTACTGATGATCCCAAACTCGTGAGCTTGGATATTACCGATAGCGGGATTGTGTGGAGCACACCAGATGGAGAGCGCTTGGCAGCGGTGGATGGTTTAAATTTGAGCATGCGCCCGGTATTGCTCGGAGAACGACCGGTGCGGATTTTTGACGTGTCGGCAAAAAGCGTTTTTCGCGCAGGGGGCGTCAAAGGGCGGCTGATGCAACGGATGTGGGTGACGACTTTTGATAACCCTTACCTCGAAGTGACCTATCGCGGAGTGTGGGAAGGGGACGAGTCAGGGATCAAGGATTGGTGGTCTATCCCACCGGGAATGAGCAAGCGAGGGACAGGAAAATGAACATTGAGCGCGCAAAGCAGTTGGCAAAATTATTAAGTGGCCAGCGGATCTTGGTTGTGGGCGATCTCATGTTGGATAAATATATACATGGCTCGGTAGATCGTATTTCGCCCGAGGCTCCCGTTCCGGTGGTGCGTGTGGGGCGTGAACGACAGGTCCCTGGCGGGGCTGCGAATGTGGCTAGCAACGTCTCTGCCTTTGGCGGGCAGGCAGTGATTGCCGGGGTGGTGGGGGAGGATTCTGCCGGTCGGGATCTTTTGTCCTTAATGAGCGCGCAGGGAATTGACATCCATGCGGTGCGAGCCGTACCGGGTTTACAGACGACGGTCAAGATGCGCGTTCTGGCTGATCGCCAGCAGGTCGTTCGGGTCGATTGGGAAAATGACCCCCAATTGCCGGCAGCAACCATTCAGGCCTTTTGTGAGATGATCATCAGAGAGATGGATTCCTGTGACGGTGTCGTCATTGAAGATTATAGCAAGGGAATTGTTTGCCAGGAAGTCATGGACGCGGTTTTAAACGCGGCCAGAAAAAAGGGGATTCCCGTCGGCTTGGATCCCAAGGATAATCTTAGTTTGACTATCAAGGGCATCACTTTGGCCACGCCTAATTATAAAGAGGCCCACGTTTGCGCCGGACTCCCTGCGAAGACCCCGCCTGCTGGAGATCCCATGAAGGATATCTCATTAAGAAAAGCATCAGAACTGCTGATGAAAATTTGGGAGCCGGAACAGTTGTTGGTGACGTTGGGCTCCAATGGAATGTATATGGTGGCAAAGAATGTGCCCCCTCGTGTGATTCCCACACGAGCCCGGGAGGTGTATGATGTCAGCGGCGCGGGAGATACGGTCATCTCCACCTGCGTCATGGCCTTGGCCGCGGGCGCATCGTATGACGAGGCTGCCGTGCTGGGGAACAATGCGGCTGGAGTGGTAGTCGGTAAATTGGGAACGGCCACCTGTTCGCCGGAAGAATTGATTGCGAGTGTAGAACTGAATGAAATCTAAACGAGAACGAGTAGTAGGCGTGATCCCTGCGCGCTGGGCGTCCACGCGCTTGCCGGGAAAAGCTTTGGCGTTAATAAGCGGTAAGCCTTTGATCCAGTGGGTGTTGGAACGTGCGCGTTTGGCCACCCGACTGGATGAAGTGTTGGTCGCTACCGATGATGAACGCATTGCTTCGGTGGTGAGAGCGTTGGGCGGAATCGCCGTGATGACGCGTGTGGACCATCCTTCCGGAACCGATCGAGTGGCTGAGGCGGTGTTGGGCCGGGAGGCTGGAATCGTTATTAATATTCAAGGAGATGAGCCCTTGATCGATCCGGGGTTGATCAATGGCTTGGCAGAGGTTATGGTGGAGTCTCAGGAATGGGATATGGCGACCGCTGTCACCCCCATTCATTCGCAGGAGGAGTTGAATAAACCGTCTGTGGTGAAAGTGGTGATTGGGGACGGCGGGCGGGCGATGTATTTTTCACGGTCCGTGATTCCGTTTGTCCGGGATACGGCTCCGGTCGGGTTGACGCATTGGCGGCATGTAGGGATTTATGCCTATCGTCGTGCCTTTTTGGATCAGCTTGTGACCGCTCCGCTTTGTGTTCTGGAGCAAGCTGAAAAATTGGAACAATTGCGTGCGTTGTATCTGGGCGCTCGCATGAAGGTTGTGGAGACGCAGGAAATTGGGCTTGGGGTGGATACCCCTGAGGATATCGCGTTGGCAGAGTCGGCTCTGAAACGAGCGGGATTGACACCCTAATTAGAAGGCGAGTCGGGACTATGAGTAAAGTTGTAGAAGTAGGAACCGTGAGTGTGGGCGCCAAGCGGCCGCTGGTCCTGATCGCAGGACCCTGTGTGATTGAAAGCCGTGAGGGTTGCTTGGACATTGCAGGTAAGTTGGTGCGGCTAGCGAAAACTCAAAAAATTTCTTTGATCTTCAAAGCCTCGTATGACAAGGCCAACCGTTCCTCTGTCCGCTCTTACCGGGGGCCGGGAATAAAGCGAGGTCTTGAAATCCTGGCCGAAGTGAAGGCACGGTACGGGGTGCCGGTTTTGACAGACATCCATACGGCGGAGGAAGCTGAGTGTGCGGCCAAAGTCGTTGATATCATCCAGATTCCCGCCTTTTTATGCCGGCAGACCGATCTGGTGATCGCTGCTGGTAAAACGGGGATTCCGATAAATGTTAAAAAAGCACAGTTCATGGCGCCCGGTGACATGCGCAATGTCATTCAGAAAATCGAGTCAACCGGCAACCGGAAAATCATTTTGACCGAGCGCGGCGTTTCCTTCGGGTATAATAATTTAGTCGCCGATATGCGTAGTCTTTTGGTAATGCGTGAGTTTGGTTATCCGGTGATTTTTGATGCCACCCATAGCGTGCAGCGCCCGGGAGGAGCAGGAAATCGATCGTGTGGAGATGGTTGCTGGGCCCCCGCCTTGGCGCGGGCAGCCGTGGCAACCGGGTGTGACGGGGTTTTTATCGAAACTCATGTCAAGCCTGAGGAAGCGCTTTCGGATAAGGATAATACGATTGCTTTTTCAGCCATGGGGCAGCTCTGGCGGACTTTAAGGAAAATTGATGATGTCGTGCGTCTTGCATAAAAACTTGATTAGACTTCTGGTGCTGGGGATCTTTGCGTGTGGATCCTTGGTCGTTGCCCAGCAGCTTGGCGGTATGGAAGATCGTGAAATTAACGATTTTCGCATTCCTGAATTTGATGCGAACGGAGTACTAAAGTCCGAAATCTTTGGCAAAAAGGCGAAAATGCTGGCGGACAATAAAATCAGGATTACCGACCTGCAGATCATCATGTATAAGAAACGTCAGGCGACTTCCACGACCAATGAGGTCGATGCGGTGTTGTCTTCGGATCATTGCACGGTGGATCAGAAGACCAAGGATGCGTTTTCCAACGCCGACATGAAGATTGTAAGGGATAATGTGGTGATCACAGGGAAGGGGTTCCGCTGGTCCGCCGCCGTTCAACGGATTGAGATTCTGAATAACTTTCGTATGGTGATGCAGGGGCGCGTCAAGATGTGGCCCTTGCTGAAGGAGAAAAAGTGACATGAAGAAATTGTACATAATGATGCTGGGGTGCCTGCCCCTGATGGTGACCGTATTGAGTTCTGCTCAGGAATCCGGGGCTACGGGAGCCGGCGGAATGACGATGGGGAGTGGGGCAAACGAAACTCATGTTACGGCCAAACGCGCGGATTATGATATTTCACGCAATGTGTTGGTCTTGGATGGCAATGTCGTGGTGAGCGACCCGCGCGTCACCATCAAGGCGGATCAGATTACCATGCTCATGAGCACCAACCGGGAGCCGGAAATGGTAACGGCGGTGGGCTCTGTCGATATTGAACAGGATTTGAGTCCCGCAGCGGCGTTAGATAAGAAGCCGACGCCGATCAAGGGCTTTCGTCGGGCAACGTGCGGCCGGGCTGTTTACAGCGTGAAGTCAGGGATTACGGTCCTTACCGATAAGCCGGTGATCACGCAAGAAGGCATGACCTTGCGGGGGTCGCGTATTATTTACAGCCGGGATGAGGACAAAGTTCATATCGATAATTCATCCGGATCCTTTTTGCCCGGTGAAGGAAAAGGCGACCTGGGTGACTTGATGAAATCCAAGAACGATCCCAAGTCGCAGAAATGAGGTTTTTGTGGATCCGCTAATCAGAACCGAAGAATTGGTTAAAGCTTATCATGGTCGTACCGTGGTGCATGGCATTAGTGTCAATGTCAATGCGGGCGAGATCGTGGGCTTGCTGGGCCCTAATGGAGCAGGTAAAACGACTACGTTTTACATGATTGTGGGGTTGATTCGTCCCACACGCGGCAAGATTTTTTTCAAGGGCAAGGATATCTCAGCCAAGCCCATGTTTCAACGAGCCCGTATGGGTATGGGCTATCTAGCGCAAGAACCTTCGATATTCCGTAAATTATCGGTGGCGGACAATATCATGGCGATTCTTGAAACCCGGAATTTAAGCTTGCGCCAGCGCAAACAGCGGATGGGCGAACTTATGGAAGATCTGGGCATTTCGGGGTTGGCCAACCAAATGGCCTTCACGCTGAGTGGCGGGGAGCGACGCCGTCTTGAAATTGCCCGTGCGCTGGTCACGGATCCGGCCATGATTTTGTTGGATGAGCCTTTCAGTGGGGTGGATCCACTGGCCGTCTATGATGTGCAAGAGATTATTAAAAGTTTACGTAAGCGGGGGTTAGGTATCCTCATTACGGATCATAGTGTCAGGGAGACATTATCCATCGTGGATCGGGCTTACCTGATTTGCGAAGGACGGGTTTTGCGAGAAGGAACAAGCGAATTCCTGATCAATGACGACGTGAGTCGGGAGTTGTATTTAGGGCCGAGATTTAGTATGTAAAGAGCGGGAGGAGATAATATGAGTATTGAAATTACAGGCAGACACGTTGAAGTTACAAATAGCATGCGTGATTACGCTAGCAAACGGCTTGATAAATTGGTGGCTGAGTTCACCCAGATTGATAAGATTCACATGATATTGGATGTTCAGAAATTCATTCATCATGCAGAAGTGATTGTTCACGCGGCACGGCATATTCAGCTCGAGGGCAAAGCGGCCACGGAAAATATGTATGTTGCCATTGATGAGGCTGTGGACAAAGTCGAAGCCCAGTTGCGAAAGACTTTGGACAAGCGGCATGACCACAAGGGTAACACTAGGCTTAGCGACTTGGAAGCGATGCCGGAAGTTTAAAAAACTTGAATGAGGCGACAATGAATAAAACTCTCGCGACAGTCGAAGATTTTTTGAAGGTCGCGCAAGTCAGGCTAGAGCTTGACTTGGTCGCGGGCGCTTCCGGGCTGGGACGACGGATTGAGGAATCCGCGATTAACCGGCCCGGCTTGGCGTTGACTGGATTTTTCCAGTATTTCGCTCACCGCCGTATTCAGACGCTCGGCCATGCTGAAACGGCTTATCTGGCCTCCTTGAAGGACGGTGAGCGCCATGAGCGGCTAAAACAAATTTTCATGCGGCATATTCCTTGTATTGTGGTGACCCGCCGTCATCGCATTTTGCCAGAGCTCATTGAATTGGCCGAAGAGTACAAAACGTGCCTGCTACGAACTCCGGCGATCACTAAGAATTTCATCAATGGGGCTACCATCATCATGGGGAATTTACTTGCCCCTCACATGGTGATGCAGGGGACTATGGTGGAAATATTGGGCGTCGGAGTTTTGTTGATTGGAAAACCCGGTGTTGGAAAAAGCGAAACGGCTCTGGCGCTTATCAAAAAAGGACATTGTCTGGTTTCAGATGATGTCACCTCGCTACGGGTTGATAGTTCCAACGATATCATCGGTTCTCCCGTTGGCGTGATTCGCTATCACATGGAAATTCGTGGGTTGGGCATCATTCATGTGCCAAGCCTGTTTGGAGTGGCGTCCGTTCGGAATGAAAAACAGCTGGATCTGGTGATCAACCTGTGTAGTCCAGAGTCAATCGCTGCTGAGGATCGGAGCGGACAGTTGGCATTGAAACGTTCAATTTTAGGTGTGGATATCCCCAGCATTGAAATTCCTGTCGCACCTGGTCGGGTTGTGGCCAACATTGTGGAAGTGGCCGCCCTGGATCAAATGTTAAAGCGGCTGGGGCATGATGCAGCCAAAGAATTAGATGAGAAATTGATTTCCGTGTTGTCAAAGGATGATAAAGCGGATGAGTAATGTCGGCCATAAACAAGACGCCAACGACCGTATCCTGGTACGTGAAGTCAAGATCCAGAACAAGCTTGGCTTGCATGCGCGTCCAGCGGCCCTTTTTGTTAAGGCGGCAAACCGTTTTGCGTCAGATATTACGGTCGAAAAGGGTAATAGTAAAGTATCCGGCAAGAGTATTATGGGGCTCATGACGCTTGAAGCCGGGTTTGGCGCTAGTTTAAAAATCATTGCCGAAGGCACTGACGCTGAGGCCGCTTTGAATGAGATTCAGTCTCTGTTAGACAGTAAATTTCTTGAAGGGTAATCACGATGACGACGGTGCAGAGGCCCGGTGGGCTAGCGGATATCATCCTGCGCGGCGTAGGGGTTTCCCCAGGAGTGGTGGTTGGCCCTGTCTATAAGGGCAGTCCCGATGAAACTGAATTCTCCGAACGCACTCTCAATCCTAATGAGATCGAGGGCGAACTAGCACGCTTCAAAGAGTCTGTTCTTGTGACCCGGCGTCAAATTTCCGTTATCCAGAATAATGTGAAACGTGTCATTGGCCAGCAGGACGCCACCATTTTTGATGTCCATAAGCTGATTCTGGATGATGCCGCTTTCTTCGATGAAACAATCCGGTTAATTGAAACCGTTCATCTTAACGCGGAGGCCGCCGTTCACACGGTGACGAGCCGAAATGTCGAGGCGCTATCTGCGGTGGAGGATAAATATCTTCGGGAACGCGTGTCTGACTTCAAGGATGTCGCCCGGCGAGTATTGCGGAATTTGACAGGTGAAAAGACGCACGCACTGGATGGCCTCAAAATCACGAGCATTGTGGTTTCACAGGATCTTGCGCCGTCTGAAACCGCCACTCTCCATAAGGATCTGGTATTGGGGTTTGCCACGGATATGGGGAGCCGGACGTCGCATTCCGCCATCATGGCCCGGGCGATGGGAATCCCTGCCGTTGTCGGTCTGGGGGATGTAACCCAAAAACTATCGTCGGGCGACTTGATTTTGATGGATGGGACTGAGGGCGTTGTAATTCTTCGGCCTTCCGAAGCGACGCTCAAGAAATATAACAAGCTGGCTCAGCAGCGCAAATTGATCGAGGCGCGGCTGACGCAGTTGTGTGACCTGCCGGCTGAAACGTTGGATCATCATCGGGTGACCCTCTCTGCAAATATTGAATTTCTTGAGGAAGCCAAGGAAATTAAAAAATATGGCGCCAAAGGTGTGGGCTTACTGCGTTCGGAATACCTCTATATCGCCCGCGAGGAGTTGCCGACGGAGGAGGAGCAGTTGTCTGCTTATCAAGGGGTGGTTGCCCTGTTAGCCCCGGAACCGGTGATTATTCGTACCGTCGACCTGGGCGGCGATAAATTTGCGTCATCGATTAAAATGCCAACGGAGATGAATCCTTTTCTGGGATTTCGGGCCATCCGATTTTGTCTAGCGCAACTAGAAATGTTTAAGACCCAGTTGCGTGCGATTTTGCGGGCGAGCGCCTTCGGTAATGTCCGCATCATGTATCCCATGATTAGTAATGTAGAGGAAGTCATCCGCACCAATGCGATTTTAGAGGAGTGCAAGGCGGAACTCCGGCGGGAAGAAAAGGAGTTCGATCCCCTGATTGAAGTGGGCGTGATGATCGAGATCCCCTCTGCGGCCTTGACGGCGGATATTATTGCCAAACATGTTTCATTTTTCAGCATAGGAACTAACGACTTGGCTCAGTACATCTTGGCCGTTGACCGGGTAAATGATCGGGTGGCTCATCTTTATGAACCCACTCACCCTGCGGTGCTGCGGCTGATCAAAACGACCATTGAAGCAGGACATGCCCGGGGGATCTGGGTGGGTGTGTGCGGGCAGATGGGGGGCGATCCGCTCATGACGCTACTGTTGCTGGGCTTGGGAGTTGATGAACTCAGCATGGTTCCGTCTTCGGTGCCGGCCGTCAAGGAACTCATTCGTCGCGTGACGCGAGTCCAGGCGCAGGAGTTAGCGCAAATGGCGCTCACCTGCGAAACCGCTACGGAAGTTTTAAAGCACTGCCGAGCCCTAGTTTCAAAAGTGGCTCCTGAAATACTTGAATTAGTGAAGTGATTCAGGTAACAATTACTTTTTCAACACCGGTAAAATGCCGGAACGAAACCAAATAAGGGGAATAACATGAGTGATCGTTACTTGTTTACGTCAGAATCCGTTTCCGAAGGCCATCCTGATAAGGTTGCCGATGGTATTTCCGATGCCATTTTGGATGCCAATCTTAAACAGGATCCCAAAGCTCGTGTGGCCTGCGAGACCCTGGTCAGCACCGGGCTGGTTGTGATTGCCGGCGAAATCACGACTAAAGCGATTGTTAATTTTGCCGATATCGCCCGCGATAAGATTCGAAAAATCGGTTATACGGATCCGGATCTTGGCTTTTCTGCTGATAGTTGTGCCGTAATGGTCTCGATTGACCGTCAATCTCCTGATATTTCCCAGGGGGTAACATCCGGGCAGGGGCTTTTCAAGGAGCAAGGTGCCGGCGATCAAGGAATGATGTTCGGTTATGCGTGCGACGAGACCCGTGAATTGATGCCCATGCCGATCATGTTCGCGCATCGCTTGACTCATGCTCTGGCGAAAGCGCGCCGTAACGGCAAGTTGTCCTTCCTCCGCCCTGATGGTAAATCGCAGGTCACGATTATGTACGAAAATGGGCGCCCCATCAGTGTCGATACCGTGGTGGTGTCCTCACAGCACAGCCCTGATGTTTCTTATAAGACGTTGAAGGACGGAATCATTGAGGAAATTGTGCGCAAGGAAATCCCCGAAAAACTTCTCAAAAAAACGAAATTTTTGATTAATCCTACCGGTCGTTTTGTCATCGGGGGCCCACATGGGGATAGCGGGTTGACGGGTCGAAAAATCATTGTGGATACCTATGGTGGAATGGGCCGTCACGGCGGCGGCGCGTTTTCAGGCAAGGATCCGTCCAAGGTGGACCGAAGTGCGGCTTATATGGCTCGTTATGTTGCCAAGAATATTGTTGCAGCGAAGCTCGCCCGACGCTGTGAGCTTCAATTGGCTTATGCGATCGGCTATCCCGACCCTGTGTCGGTGTATATCGACACCTTCGGCACCGGTTCCGTTAGTGACGCGACCATTGTCAAGGCAGTCAAAGCGGTATTTGGGCTGAAGCCGGCCGAGATTGTCAAGGCCTTGGATCTGCTTCGTCCTATCTATGAAGCCACCTCCTCGTATGGACATTTTGGGCGTATCGATAATTTGAATATGTTTACCTGGGAACGTGTGGATAAGGTGGATGCTTTATTGGCAGCGATCTAAGGCTGAGATCGTGTTTTTTTCATACAACGTGAGTCTAAGGAGAGGTTGATCTAATATGGCAACACTGGACATTCAAGAAATCATGAAATTATTGCCCCACCGCTTTCCATTTTTGCTGGTGGATAAAATTATTGAATGCGATGACTTGAAGCGAATTGTGGGGATCAAGAATGTCTCCATAAATGAGCCCTTTTTTCAGGGTCATTTTCCAGGCATTCCGGTGATGCCTGGCGTGTTGCAAATTGAGGCGATGGCTCAGACGGGGGGCATTTTGATTAATCGCATCGCCAAGGCGGGGGATCGCGTGCCCTTTTTCATGTCCATTGATAAAGCCAAATTCCGGCGTGTGGTAAAACCAGGCGACCAGATGCGCATTGAGATCGAAATTGTCTCCCACAAAACCAAAGTTGCCCGTTTTGCTGGCAAGGTGTTGGTCGATGGGGAACTTGCCTCTGAAGCCGAGTTGATGTGTATGCTAACGGACCAGAAGGTGCCGGTATGACAAAGATTCATCCTTCAGCCGTCGTGCATGAAGGCGCGCAATTGGGTGTGGAAGTTGAGATTGGGGCCTATAGCGTTGTGGGTCCTCATGTGACACTCGGCGACCGGACAAAGGTCATGCCGCAGGTTTTTCTAGATGGTCATACCCGTTTGGGCGCTGAGTGTATCGTTTTCCCCTTTGCCAGTATTGGCAGCCAGACTCAGGATCTGAAATTCAAGGGAGGCACAACCTTTGTTGAAATTGGTGATCGCACCACTCTGCGTGAGTATGTCACGGTAAATTCCGGTACCGCAGATGGGGAAATCACCAAGGTGGGCTCGAACTCGCTCATTATGGCTTATTGCCATGTTGCGCATGGGTGTAAAGTTGGCAATCGTGTGATCATGGCAAACAGCGCCGCCTTGTCGGGAGACGTTCTGGTTGAGGATGATGTGGTGATCGGCGGTATGTCGGGCATTCATCAATTTACTCGCATCGGAACCTGCGCAATGATTGGCGGGATGGCTAAAATTACCCAGGACGTACCCCCGTATATGTTAGTGGATGGGAACCCTCCGGGAGTGCACGGGATCAACGCCATCAAACTCCAACGGTTGAATGTTGTGGCCGAGACCGTTGCGGTGGTGAAGAAAGCTTTTAAAATCCTCTATCGGGATGGGTTATCGACCCGGCAGGCTATGGAACGAATCCATGCAGAATTGCCGAAGACCCCCGAGTTGGAGCATTTGATTAAGTTTATTGAGACCTCGGAACGAGGCATTCTCAAGTGACCGATTGCCGCAGGGCAGGGCGGGTTATGCAACGATTACGGCCAATGATCTATGTAGGTTTTGGGCTGATGTTGACCGGTATGTCGTTGCCTGCTGCCGATGAACGCCCTGTGGCCATTGCCTCTCCGCAGGCCTCCGTCAATTTCACGTTTAGCCAGATGGATGTCCGATCATTTGTCAAAATAATCGGCGAGATCACGGGCCGCCGTTTCATCGTGGATGAGGCCGTTAAAGGCCAAATTACGGTCATTGCCCCGCGTGTTCCGGTTGCTGAGGCCTATCCCTTATTTACACGCATCCTTGAATCGGTCGGCTGTGCCGTCATCGAAGAAGGCAATCTGAATCGTATCGTGGTGATGCCTGCCCGCACGATGGCGTCGGCTCCGGTGATCGGAGAGAATGGCGTGATTGAAGGTAATGGCGTCATCACACGCGTGATCCGCCTGAAAAATACCAATGTGGCGGACTTGAGAAAAATCATCGACACTCTCGTGGGACGTGAAAAATCAACCTCTGTGGCAATTTTGGAATCATCCAACCACATCATCCTGACTGACACGGTAGGAAACGTCCGCCGGTTTGAGCAGATCATTGCGGAGATTGACAAGGCGGGCGTTGGGACGACCAGCGAAGTGGTTTTTTTGAAGAATGCCGATGCCGCCGAGTTTGTGCGCCAATACAACCAGGCAATCGGGCCGCGCCCCATGATTCGTGACGGGGTTGCCGCCCCGCGCGGAAACGAATTGGTGATGCTGTCTACCCCACAGTCAAATAGCCTTATCTTGATCGGACCTGCTTCTGAAATCGCCGAAGTTAAAAAACTTCTTGCGCTGGTGGACGTGGAGACGAATACGGGGCATGGCAACCTCCACGCCATATTTTTGAAATATATCAGTGCGGATGAGGCAGCCAAAAGCCTAAATGCCTTATTGGAGCGGTCGTTAGGCAAGGACCCGCCCAAGTCCGGAGAACGAAAAAAACTTTCGGTTGAGGCTAGCACTGCCAATAACGCCTTGCTCGTCGATGCGTCTCCCATTGATTTTGAATTGTTAAAGGCGCTGGTAGCTGAGCTGGATCAATTGCAGGAGCAGGTGTTGATCGAAGTTGTGATCGCAGAGGTGAGTGCTGACGACTCATTTGACGTGGGCGTTGAAATGACCGTCTTGAATTCGCCCGCGAAGGTCGGCGATTCTGTGGTGCAGGGAAGTACCCGGCTTAGTGAAAATTCAAGCAGTATCAATGACATCGTTCAGAATGGCGTTTTCCCTCGTGGAATTATGATGGGAGTGGCACGCGGTAACCGGGTAGACGGTAACGGGAACATAATATCGAGCTATCCGGGGTTGATTAGCCTGAACGCGTTGCAGTCGAATGGGAAGGTGAAAATCCTGTCGAGTGTGCCATTGGTGGCTCAGAACAACAAGGAAGCCAGCGTCAGCGTGGTTAACAATATTCCCATTCTTAAATCTACTATCCAAGGCGGCTCAGGAACGGCGCGCGATGTGATCCAGAATATCGATCGGATGGATGTGGGCATTAAACTCAAACTGACCCCTCGGATCAATCCCTCAAATGAGGTGTGCATGATGTTGAATCCCAGTATTGAGGCGATCATTGATTCCGGTCCCTCTGGAACACAGTTTGCTCCGACGATCGCCAAACGCGAGGTGTCAACCACGGTGACCGTGCCGGATGGACGAACCATTATTATTAGTGGCTTGATTCGTGAGGATCGAGGGAATGTGGTTCGTAAAATCCCGATATTGGGATCCCTCCCCTTGATTGGGTTTTTATTCCGCCACACGGTGGAAACGAAAAACCGGACCAATTTGATCATTTTTGTGACTCCGCATGTGATGTCAAGTGAGCTCAAGGCCAAGGCCGCCACAGACCGCTGGAGCCAGAAAACGGGCCTGAATATTACCAACACGGAAGCGTCTGTAATCAGCCCGCAATGAGAGACGCCAAAGACAATCTGGAGGCCTTGCGCGCGAAAGCCAGTGAATTCGGGCTGTTTTTTTTATCTGATATCGAAGAAGTCGAACTTGACCCTGAACTAGTGCGGGGAATCCCGGTGGAGTGGGCCCGTACACATTGTCTGTTGCCGGTTCGATTCGAAGGCGAATTGTGCCTCTTGGTCACGAACCCTGCCGAAATCGGGAAGCATCAAGATGTTTCCTTGCTGGTGGGGAGCGAATTGCGCCCCGTTGTGGCGTCAGGTGAACTTATCCTCAAGGCCATTGAGCGGTGTTACGTCAGTCGACGCGAATCAACTGAAGACTTTTTGCGCGATATGGATCAACCGGCTGTAGGGGCGGAGAAGGTGGGCGAATCCCGGTCGGATGATCTTCTTAAAACGGCTGAAGAAGCCCCGGTCACCCAATTGGTCAATGTCATTCTGCTCGAAGCGGTCAACGCACGGGCATCCGATGTTCATTTTGAACCGTTTCAATCGCGTCTGAGAGTTCGGTACCGGGTGGATGGCGTTCTCTATGAGCAGGCCAGTCCCCCGAAGCACTTGGAACGGGCGTTAGTTTCGCGCATCAAGGTTATGGCACATCTGGACATCTCCGAAAAACGGTTACCCCAAGACGGCATGGCGCGCGTGAGGGTGGGGGAACGTGAAATCGATGTTCGTGTTTCAACTGTGCCCGTGGCGGAAGGCGAGCGGGTGGTGTTACGCTTGTTGAACCGCGATTCTTCCGTCATGACGCTAGGAGATCTAGGGATGCCAGAAGCCATGATTCATTCTTTTAACGCTCTGCTCCATGAGGCCAATGGATTGATTATTGTGTGCGGTCCCACGGGAAGCGGAAAAACGACGACTCTCTATGGCGCCATTCAGAAATTGGATACTAAAGGGCGCAATGTGATGACGATCGAAGATCCCATTGAATACCAGTTGCAGGATATCGGGCAGATGCAGGTGAAACCCAAAATTGGTCTTACGTTTGCCCGGAGTTTGCGTCATATCCTGCGCCAAGATCCTGATGTAGTCCTGGTAGGGGAAACCCGCGACAGTGAAACGGCTGAAATCGCAGTCAGGGCTTCTTTGACAGGACATCTCGTGTTTACCACCCTGCACACGAACGATGCCGCGAGTGCGGTGATTCGGATGATGGATATGGCGGTGGAACCCTATCTGCTGGCCGCGGCCTTGCGTGGCGTGTTAGCCCAGCGCTTGGTTAGGAAGTTGTGCCCGATTTGCCGGAAGGCGGTTACCGCCTCTGCCCGTGATTTGTCGCTGCTCGGCACTGCCGGCCAGAGGTTAGTTGGCGCTACTCTTTTCGAACCCGGAGGTTGCACCCATTGTCTGGGCGGCTATCGGGGCCGCATCGGAATTTTTGAAATGCTGGTGATGGATAATGAAATCGAGACGGTGATTCGCAATGGGGCCTCGGCCGCCCGACAGATGCGCGATCTGCCCGGTTCTGAATCCCGGCTGACCATGCTGGATGACGGACTGGACAAAGTGTTGTCCGGCCAGACAAGCCTGGCCGAAATTCTGTATGCCCTGGGCATTTCAGGAGCCTAAATGCGGACGTTTGCTTACAAAGGCTTTGATAGCGCTGGAACGGTGCGCCGTGGCTTGATCGAGGCGCAAGATCTTAAAGAGGCACGCGAAAAATTGCTGGCACGCGGTGTTTTGCCTCAAGATGTTTCGCCTTCGGAATCGGTGACCGGTTCCCTGTTAGGCTCCCCGCGCCGGTCTTCCATCAGTGCGGAGAGCCGAGTGGCCTTCTATCGAGAGCTGGGCGTATTGCTGGGCGCAGGCCTGACTTTGGTTGCGGCCATGGAAATCCTGATGGAATCTCCCGAACTGGGCGTGCCCCCTTCGCTCCTGGCCGGCGTCCGGGACCGGATCCGTGAAGGGGCTTCCCTTGCAACCGCCTTCAGTGCCATGGCGCCCCATATCAAACCCTACGAAAAGGCCATTCTCGAAGTAGGTGAAAAATCAGGGAATCTCGATGCCATGCTTGAGCGCCTAGCGCTTTTCCTGGAAGAGCAGGAGCATCTGCGTGAAAAGATTGTTTCCGCCATGATTTACCCGACGATCATTCTCGCCTTTGCGATCGTGGTCACGGTGGTACTGCTGGGATTCGTGGTGCCTGCGGCGGCGTCCGTCATGATCGAGCAATCTGATAAAATGCAATTACCCCTCTTGACCCGCTTCATGATGGGGCTGGGGCGCGTGATGCTGTTTGGTGTGCCCATCGTCCTGCTGGTGGTCTTGTTCGGGAGATCTTATCTCAAGCAACGTATGGCGACGGAGCCGGCGTTACGATACCGGCTCGATCAATGGCTGTTCCAATTGCCGTTGGTAGGGCGGGGGTACACCATTGCCGTAAACCTCCGGTGCGCCCGGACCTTGTCGATTCTGCTCCAAGGGGGAGTGGGACTGGTGGATGCCCTCTCGCTGGCCGGGCGTTCGACCGGTAGTGTTTGGGTGGCGCACCGGATGGAGGACGAGGCCGAATCCATTCGACATGGCAGCAGTTTGGCCGACGCGATTCGGCGCATTCCCCCCTTGGCCCGCTCCCTGCCGGCTTGGATTCAAGCCGGGGAGGCTAGTGGCGCTCTTGAACGCCTATTGGATACCGCTGGCAATGCTTATCAACATCAATGGAATCGATATGTTAGCCGTACGTTAAGCTGGCTTGAGCCCATCCTGATTTTGGCAATCGGTTTGTTTGTCCTATTGGTAACGTTGTCAGTGTTGCTTCCGATTATTGCACTGAATCAGACGCTGGGCTGATCGAGAGTTATTGCGTTTCGGAGCGAGTCAGAGCATATTTATTCCCTACTTAAGGAGTGAGACCGGTATGAAGATTGGAATTATTGGAGCAGGGCATGCCGGCGTGGAAGCCGCAAAGGCAGCAAGAGAAAGTGGAGCGGAGGTAACCCTCTTTTCCAATGAGGCGGTTGCGCCTTATTATCGGCCGCGACTGGTGGCGCTGGCATTTGGCCAAGCTGAGCTTTCGGCCATCCAGATCAAGCCTTTAGAGTGGTACGCCCAACAAAAAATCGATCTTCGGTTGGCTTCTAACGTCACCGGCATCGAGCCTCACAAACGGGGGGTCCATGTGGATGGCAAATTTGAAACCTTTGATGGCCTCGTCATGGCGCTGGGCGGCGTTCCGATAGTGCCTCCTTTTGTTAAAGACGGGGGCGGCTTCATTTGGCCACTATGGAATATTGGCCATGCGGAAAGCATTCGAGGTCATGTGGGCAAAGGGAAGCGCTTGGTGGTCATTGGGGGTGGGATTTTGGGCATTGAAGCAGCACTCCACGGTGTTGAGGCGGGAATGTCCGTGACGGTTGTAGAGTTGATGGATCGCTTGATGCCGGCCCAATTTGGCGCTCGAGCATCCTACACCCTTTTACGGGCGTTGGAGGAACGTGGGATCCGCGTTTTGTTGGGGCACGGCATCACCACGGCTAAGCCGGGGGCATCGTCTGTTGTTTTAGGCTTGGATAATGGGGAACCCGTGGAGACGGAGCTTTGCCTCGTATCCATTGGGGCGCGACCAGATAAAGTGTTGGCCGCGGCAGCCGGGCTAGCTTGCGAGCGAGGCGTGCGGGTGGATGAGACTCTTCAGACCGAGGTTCCGCAGTGTTATGCAGCAGGCGATATGATCCAGTTCAAGGGGGTAACTCGTTGTTCGATAAAAGAGTCTTCCGCGCAAGGAAAATTGGCAGGTTTGAACCTGATCGCTACCTTGCAGGGACGGGCGGGACAACCCTATATGCCGGAAACGATCCCTTTGACCTTCCGCTCAAAAGATTTCGAAATCTATGCCATAGGTGAGGTGTCGTCACCGGATTCGGAAGAGCAGATCCTGGATGGGTCTACGGAAACATTGGTTCGGGCATTAGTATTGAGAAACGCCGTTCCTGTGGGGGTTCAAATGATTGGAACCCGGGAGGGGTTTGACACGTATGCATCTGAGGTTAAAAAGCTACACAAACCATAAGCGTCCCGCTTTAGGCGGAAGGCTTGGCTTTCCACAGTTTGCAGCCGACATCCACAATGGCACTAGGAACATCTTTGACGGTGGCGCTTTTGCCATTTTCCATAAACCATTTGCAACCGCAGGGGAAAACGTTACCGCCTAATTGGCAGTAGTGGCATGACCAGCAGGATTTTGTTTCTGAAGACATAGGGAGCACGATATCAAATATCGCGAAAAGTACAATGAGAGTATGCGTTTTAGGAAGTGGAAGCAGCGGGAATTGCACCTATGTGGCTTCCGAGACAACCGCCATTTTAATTGATGCCGGATTGAGCGGCCGCGCCACCGGACTGCGTCTGGTTGAATGCGGAGCTTCGGTGGAATCCATTCACGCCATTTGTGTGACACATGAGCATAGTGACCACACCGCAGGGCTGGCCGTGTTGCATCGAAGCGGTCAGGTGAAACTGTTTGCCAATCACGCGACGATCGAGGGGTTCGAGGCCCGAGTGGGGACCGATAAAAAATTGCATTGGAATATTTTTTCGACCGGCTCGAATTTTCAAATTGGGGATCTCTCGATTGACCCTTTCTCGGTGCCGCATGATGCGTATGATCCCGTTGGTTTTATTATTCGCTGCGGCGAAACCCAAGTGGGCGTGGTGACCGATATGGGCATGGTCACAGGCTTGATTCGAGAACGCCTGCGCGCCTGCAATATTTTAGTGGTGGAGTCGAACCACGATGAGCAGATGCTTAAGGATGCCGATCGACCTTGGCACCTCAAGCAACGGATCAGTGGCCGACAAGGGCATTTATCGAATCAGCATGCGGTGGAGCTGTTGGTGGAGATTGCCGGGCCTCATCTTAAAGCCGTTTTCCTGGCGCACTTAAGTTCCGACTGCAATTCTCCTGAACTGGCCTTGCAAACGATGGCGGCGGCCTTGGGAAAATCGGGCCATTCGCACGTCCGTATCATGGTCGCCTCCGCAGATCATGTGAGTGAACTTTGGCAGGAATAATAATATTTCTTCTCGTCATCTTCCGGGTAGATTTAGAGTATTTACTGCTCTATACCTCAATATTTCCAAGAAAGTTTAAAAAAAGCGTTAAAAAATGTCTATTTTTCTTGCCTTATAGGGAGTGGGAGAGTAATTATTAGCCGTTTTTTTGTTTCGTTCTGCACGCTTATTCCTTGCTCCTGAACGGGGGCAAAATAGGTGGAGGAGCGGATCGTGTGGGTTCGGTGCGTCGTAATATACAGAAAGGTTCAGTAAGTTAATGAATAGGTTGCGTTCACGTTGGTGGTTGGGTGTTTGTGTGGCAATAGCGGTTTTGGGTTTTGGTGCCGGTGCGGCCATGGCCAGCGAAGCTGATTTGAATCTTCCCGATTTAGGGGCAGTCCATTTTTCTGCATTGGGCGGTGTTTCCGGAACGGTCCTGATGTATATCGGTATCGCAGTCTGTTTCCTAGGGCTCGGGTTTGGCTTGCTTCAGTATGTTCGAACCGAAAAATTGCCCGTTCACAAGTCCATGAGCGATGTGTCGGCGATCATCTGGGAAACCTGCAAGAGCTATCTGGCGCAGCAGGGCAAGTTCCTGTCGGTTCTCTGGTTGCTGATCGCGGTTTGTATGATTTATTACTTCAAAGGCCTTCAGCACATGCCTTGGATGAGCGTGGGGCTAATTCTCGGGGCCTCAGTTCTGGGTATCCTCGGGTCCTATGGCGTCGCTTGGTTCGGCATGCGTATCAACACCTTCGCCAACAGCCGGAGCGCGTTTGCTTCGCTGCGCGGTACCCCGTGGGACGCTTTGGCCATCCCCATGCGCTCGGGTATGAGCGTGGGAATGTTGCTGATCACCGTTGAGTTGTTTTTCATGATCTGTATTCTGGTTTTCCTGCCTTCCGAATTGCGTGGTCCCTGCTTCATCGGTTTCGCCATTGGCGAATCCCTGGGTGCCGCCGCCCTGCGCATCTGTGGCGGTATTTTCACCAAGATTGCCGATATCGGCTCCGATCTGATGAAGATCGTGTTCAAGCTTCCGGAAGACGACCCCAAGAATCCCGGTGTCATCGCCGACTGTACAGGTGACAATGCGGGTGACAGCGTAGGCCCGACGGCTGACGGTTTCGAGACCTATGGCGTGACCGGCGTGGCTCTGATTACCTTCCTGGCATTGGTACTCGGCCCGGTAGCGTTGTGCGCTCAGATGATCGTCTGGATCTTCGTCATGCGTATTTTGATGATCATCTCCGCATTGGTGGCGTATCTGGCCAACGATGGGTATTTCACCTCAAAGTTGAAAAATGCCAAGGCATTTGATCCTGAACAACCGCTCACCGTGTTGGTATGGTTGACCTCTTTTGTGTGTATTGGCGTCACCTATGTCGCCAGCTACTTCCTTTTGGGCGACATTGTGGTCAATGAGGTGGCTCAGCCCAAGTTGTGGTGGGTGCTCTCGACCATCATTTCGTGTGGCACGATTGCGGGTGCCGTGATTCCCGAGTTCACCAAAGTCTTTACCAGCACGAATGCCATCCATGTGAAGGAAGTGGTTACTGCTTCCAAGCAGGGCGGCGCTTCCCTCAACATCCTGTCTGGCTTTGTGGCGGGTAATTTCTCGGCTTTCTGGGAAGGCTTGACGATGTTAGTGCTGATGTTGGCGGCCGCTTTATTGGCATCACATCCCGCAGTGACCAGTTTGCTGCCGGCAGAATACGCTGGATTTGCCGGACCGATTTTCGCCTTCGGTCTTGTGGCCTTTGGTTTCCTGGGCATGGGTCCGGTCACCATCGCCGTCGACAGCTTTGGTCCGGTTTCGGACAATGCCCAGTCGGTTTATGAGCTGAGCCGCATCGAGTCCATCCCTGGCATCGAAAAAGAAATCGAAAAGGACTTCGGGTTCAAACCCGATTTCGAAAATGCCAAACTTAACCTTGAACGCAATGATGGCGCAGGTAATACCTTCAAGGCAACAGCCAAGCCGGTTCTAATCGGCACCGCTGTGGTGGGCTCGACCACCATGATCTTTGGTATCATTATCATGCTCGGTAAGGTGAACCCCCTTGGTATCGAGGGCGTTATTTCCAGCCTGAGTTTGGTCAGACCCGAAATCATTCTGGGACTTCTCATGGGCGGTGCGGTGATCTACTGGTTTACCGGTGCGGCAACGCAGGCGGTGGTGACCGGTTCCTATCGTGCCGTGGTGTATATCAAGGAGAACATGAACTTGAATGCCGAGACGGCCTCGATCAAGGATAGTAAAGAAGTGGTTAAAATCTGCACGATTTACGCGCAGAAGGGGATGTTCAATATCTTCGTCGCCATCTTCTGCTTCGCCTTGTCATTGGCGTTCTTTAATCCGTTCTTCTTTATCGGCTACTTGATTTCCATCGCTTTCTTTGGTCTGTATCAGGCCATTTTTATGGCGAACGCAGGGGGTGCCTGGGATAACGCCAAGAAGATCGTCGAAGTCGATCTGCGGGCCAAGGGTACGGAGCTTCACGCCGCCACGGTGGTGGGTGACACGGTAGGTGACCCCTTCAAAGACACCTCCTCGGTGGCGATGAACCCTATCATCAAGTTCACGACCTTGTTTGGTTTGTTGGCGACGGAAATTGCCGTGGCCATGACGAACCCGACCATGAAGTATTCCATCGGCGCGGTGATCTTCACCGTGGCGCTGATCTTCGTGTATCGGTCTTTCTATTGCATGCGCATTCCTGAGGACAAATAAGCCTCTGCAATGAAGTTCACCCCCGCGCCGGCAACGGCGGCGGGGGTTTTTTTTGACATCGAGGGCAGGGGTATGATTCCATAGAGCTTATGAAGGTAACTTTTCTAGGAACAGGAACATCGGTAGGAATTCCGGTGATCGGATGTGACTGTACGATTTGCCGCTCTCCTGATTTGCGCAACCGGCGGCGGCGCTCCAGTGTGTACATTGAGGCGGGCGGATTTCATATTGTCATTGATACCTCATTAGATTTCCGGGAACAGGTCTTGGAATATCGCGTACCGCGCATCGATGCTGTTCTGATCACCCATTCGCATGCCGATCATATATTCGGCTTGGACGATATTCGCCGGTTTAACACGATCCAAGGAGTGAGCATTCCTGTTTATGGGTCAGTGGGCGCCATTGCTGATCTCAAGCGAATTTTTTCTTATGTGGATCAATCGGTGCCGGAACCGGGCGTCTATCGGCCTCAGATCAAATTCCAGGAGAAGCAGGGCCGCTTCACGGTCGGTCCGGTAACGGTGGACGCCTTACCCGTCCAGCATGGCCGAACCGAGACTTACGGGTACCGCCTGGAGTGGGAGGGGCGGACCCTCGGGTATGTTCCAGATTGTAAGGAAATGCCAGATGCTACGGTGGACGCTTTCAAAGGTATTGATGTGATGATACTGGATGGCTTGCGCCACCGTGATCATCCCACGCATCTTTCTGTTGAATCGGCGTTGCGGTTATTGTCCCAAATCGGCGCCAAGCGTTCTTATCTGACCCATATTTGTCACGATCTGGACCACGAAGAGACCCAAGAGTCGCTCCCGCCTTCAATCTATCTCGCCTGTGATGGCATGACCTTGAATTGGTGATTTTGCACCTTCCGTTATGGCTTACTAGGTCTTTACAGCAATTCGCATGGTGGCCCCCTGATTGCGGACGACACGGAGGTCGTCCCTCCAGAAGCTGCGAAATACAAATGTTTTCATGAATGGAGGGACGACCTCCGTGTCGTCCAACCTGTGGAAGAGGCCATACTGAGAATTGCTGAAATCTTTAGGTTCATTGGTGACATCTGGATGATGATGTCTTAATGTCCTCAAATCTTTGTTCGAGGAATTTTTTCATGTTGCCACAAACAGCGGTTTATGCGTTGAGAGCTTTGGGATATATGGCCTCCCAAAGCAAGGACAAGCGAGTGCTTGTAGCTGACATTTCGGAGAAGACTCGTCAACGACAATTATACTTACCGGGTGCCGACAATTACATTTCCCGTTCTGTGTTGTAGTAGTTGAGGGCTGAAAGGCCCCCTTGGTTCGGGTCATGGGCGGGTAGCGCCGTAACTGCCGCCGCCCTGGGCTGGAGCC
>JBBQNS010000043.1:0-26104 GCA_038330175.1 Kiritimatiellia bacterium | reverse complement strand
ACAGAAGGTGGCTGCTGTGGGCCACTGGGAGGGACGCCTTGCCGCACCCATTGGAAGTAGCCCAGCGCAAGGACTAACAAACGTCCCCTGTTTCTCTATCTTAATTCAGGAATATTTTGTCTAGCCAATGGGGTTCACTTTATTTGATCAGATGGTATTGGATCACGAGAAAGAAGTGAAGGCCAAGCAAGAAGAAGCCAAGGTTAAGGATCCGCCTAAGGATCCGGCCGATGAACTCTTCAAAGCCTTAGTCAATGATACGCCGAAAAATGTTCCAAAAAAAAAGGCGGAGGAGCCCAAACCAGACGATCAAAAACGCAAAGAGAGGAAGTGGTAACGCCATGGTAACAACCGATGATGAGATGGTCAGCCTGAAAAGCCAATGCGTTACGCCGCTACTGCATTGTTCCCGAGGTATTAAAAAAGAGGATTGCCCATTCGCCCCGGTACGGACAATGGAAATCGTGGAAGGTGTTCGCTGGCTGAAGAAGCGGACAGCTCCTGAATTACGGGCACTCCTGGCCCATCACCGGGAATGTTCGACCCAGACAATGAAGGACGGGTGAGTTTACACCGATATGGAGAATGCCATGAAAGAATGACTATTAACCTGTCCCTTTGGAGCCCTAACGAATATCGGCTCCCGCCTCCACCGAGAGGCGATTAACGAGGCCTTCCGGAATCAATCCGACAATTTGGCGCAAAATAGAGTAGGCCTTTTTCTTTGGCCTTGGCGTTGGCCGCAGGGGTGCATCACGAAGCGCGTTCAATCGTTCTTTCTCTTGGTTTTTGTTTTTCATGCGCCGAAGGTTACAGACAAGGCAGCGTCAGCGGTAACATATTTCGGGGGCGAAAAACAGGATTGACGGCTTTGCATCATGCGCCCATCATTTATGGCAACCATAGGTTCAGAGACGTTTCGTGGTTTCGTTGTAGTGGCGTGCGCTTCGTTTCAGATATCGCTATGGGATGCTAGTGAAACTACTTGATCGAGTGGACAATGGATTTGATGACGAATTTCACAGTGCTGGTTACCAATATTCCCGGTGCGCCGCCACAAAACGAATATTTTTATAACACCGAGGCCTCTAATGGTTTCTACCGAGTGATTCTTCAGGGTGACTCGACCAATGATGAGGAGGTGCTACCGTGATCCCGCGCCTTGCTTCCCTATTCCATCTTCTGCCGTCTGTCGTCTGCCTCCTCTTCTCATTTGTTTCCTTTGCCGCAGATCCTGGATATCAAAACCCCGGCTGGTACTCATCGACGCCCCCTCAGGTGGAGGCGGGCGTTCGAGTCGCTGAGTTCGCGGAATACGACTCAGGCGTCAGCGCAGCGTCGGTCTCGACGAACGGTGCCGATGCTGTGACGCCGGAAATCGTGGAGCTGGCCCGGGGATTGGATAACGATCCCGTTCGGATATACGAGTTTGTCCATAACAACATTCGTTATGAGCCCTACTATGGTTCCATGAAAGGGGCTACACGCACGCTATTGGATCGGGCTGGTAATGATTGTGATCAGGCATCCCTGCTAATCGCCTTGTTGCGGCAAAGTGAATACGCTGCATGTTATGCCTACGGTACACTATCAGTGCCATTATACCCTCCGTCTTCAGGCGCCCCGTGTGGAACCAACTGGGTCGGTGCCTATGACCCGGTCATAGCGTTTGTGAAGGGGGGAATTCCCGTCTCAGTTGTGAATGGGGGGGATACGCTCAACGTGGATCATTTCTGTGTTGATGTCCAGATCAGCAATGCCTGGGTCCGGCTTGACCCAGCGATCAAAGTCAATGGCGGTAATTGGCCCCAGAGCATTAGTGCGCTGATGGGATATGATTACAGGCAACTACTGACAGCGGCAGGGGGCACCGCCACGGCGGATTATGTACAAGCTGTGAATGAGCAGGCGGTCAGGGGGTACATGACGTCCCTCAGCAGCAATTTTCTGGCTTCGCTAAAAGCGACGATGCCCAATGCGGCGCTGGGCGAAGTAATGGGCGTACGGAAAATCGAGTATGAACTCTATACCGCTTTGCCTTCCGCATTACCGTGGAACTTTGTGTGCTCCTGGACGAATGCGGCGATCCCCACCAACTTGGAGCATCGGCTGGTAATCCAGTATGGTGGCATCACCAATACTCTAGCCTTTCATGATATAGCCCACCGTAAGTTGACCATGAAATACGACCAGCTTGTCGTCGGCGGAGCCTCGATTACCGGCGCACTTCCCCGTGCTTCGCTGATGTTGGATGACTCGGTGGTGGCGACGGAAAGCGGGACGCTGACCGGCACGGTGGACAACTGTACCTTGACGATTACCCATCCGTATGACGGTTGCAACGAAACCAGGGCTTATCCGTTCACGCGAGGAGCGCTATACGCCATCCTGTGCGGCTTCGGTGATTTCGGGAGCGGTCGCCTGCAAGCTAGCAATCAGCGGAATCTTGAGGAGCTTCGGACGAGATTACCTGATACCTCGCCGGAGGTTTTGATTCAGTCTTTGCACGTGATGGGGCAGACCTGGCTGGATGAGACCGCGCTAGGCAAGGATATTCTTAATCCGCTGTGGGGCCAGCGCCCGATCTGGCATCACCGGGTTGGTATCATGGCTCAGGAAACGGGGTATTATGTGGATGTCAAATCCCAGATTATGAACGCCTACAGCGATGAGGAAGGCAACGGTTATTTTGATTCGCTCGCGATGAAAGCATCCTCCTTGTTGGACAGTTCCCTGGAACACGCCATTCTCGAGCAGAGTCAGGGGCCGGGGTATGCCGGGGTCTCCACGGTCAAGTTGCTCCAGATGGCCAATGCCAATGGTGATCGGATTTATCAAATGACTGCCGCCAACAAGGATATAGTGCTCGCCGCCCTGACCAATTATCCCTCTTGTGATTTGACCAACTTTGTAAATAACACGGCGGTTGGATTGCAAAATATCCTGCCCCGTAATGGAGCGATCACGGCGGGGCAGTGGGTGGGAAATGGCTATGCCGTCAGTGGCACGTTGCCCAATGGCCAAAGTGTTGTCGGCATGATCATTTCCGGCGGTTACTATGGAGGGATTGGTTGCAATCCCGGTGTGCTGAATGCCTTTGCAACAGCCTCTTTTCAACGCAATACGGTAATGACTCAATGGCAGTCCATTACCCCCAAGAGCCCCGATCCGGTCGATCTGGTCTCCGGAGCTTTCCTGTATAACATGCAGGCGTGGTTGATAGGTGGCCCCGTGCCCGCCGGGCTGCCGCTCTCCCTTGATTACAGCAGTCTTGACGTCAACAGGATGAAGTCCGGTCAACATGGCTGGACTCACAATTACGATGTATCCATTGAGGAGCACAGCTCCTGGCAAGGCGGAATGGGCCTGCGCACCCCGGCTGAAGCTGTTCCGATCATGGTTGCGGCGGTGGTCGTCAGCGACATGATTGCCTATGAGGATAATCCCAAAGGATGGACAATAGCCGCTCTGGTATGCAAATGGGCGACTGATCAACTCACCACAAACGCGGCGACAGTCTATATGGGCAACAAGGCTCTGACCTTTATTCATCTGCCCGATGGCAACTACAATCCGCCGCCCGGTGTCACCATGTCGCTTTCAAAGACAAATGGCCTCTATGTGCTTTCAGCGCGAAATGGACGGGAATTCAGGTTTAATGCCGCCCTGCGGCTTGCCTCCATCGTTGATCCTGACGCCAACACGATGACTTTTTCCTACAATGCGGCCACGAATCTTGCTTCTGTGACGGATGCCTGCGACAGGAGTTTGACCTTCAATTATTCCGGCGCCAGCCTCACCAACGTGACTGCCTCAAGCGGACAAGCCATCACACTGCAAGGCGACTCCAACGCCAACCTTGCCGCCTTTACGGATGTAGCAGGGAATGTTTGGAACTATGCCTATGATTCCAATCACTGCATGACCGCCACCATCGAGCCCGGTGGTACTACCAATGCTTTTAATACCTATGACAGCCTCTCCCGCGTCCAGCAGCAGGCCAATGGACGTGAACTCGCCTCTCAATTCCTTTACTCGGATTTCAGGACGGTCGAACAGGATCCCGGGGGGAACCGGAGAATCTATTACTTCGACACCAAGCAACGGGAGACCGGGCGTGAATTGATACCCGGCGCCATTTATCTAAAAGCCTATGACGGACAAGATCACGTTATCGCCACGCAGGATCCATTAGGGCGGGTTAATTTCGCCTTCTATGACGGTAGCCACAACGTCACCAGCACGGTTAATGCCTTGAGCCAAACCAACGTGTTTACCTATGATAATTTGAATCGGCTGGTGACGGTGACTGATCCCATTGGGCATACCATCAACACCGAATATGACTCCCAACATCACCCCATTCGGATGACGGACCCCTTAAGCAATCGTATCGAACGTGCCTATCAAGCCAATGGTCTTCTCCAACGATCAGTTGAGATTCCTTCGGCAGCCGCCGGTGGTGGTCCTGCCCGGACAAACTCATGGAGTTACGACTCCTGGCGCACGCCAGCCGAGATGTTCACGCCTGATGGTTTCAGGGATGTGTTCTCTTATAATGCCCGAGGCGAATTACTTTCCCATACCGACCCCCTTAACAATACCACCACCTACACCTATGATAGCCGGAGCCTGCTTCTGACCGAAACCGATCCCTTAGCCGCTGTTTCCAGTAATGCATGGAATTCGTTGGGTCTGCTGGTCTCCAGCACCGACAAGCGCGGCAAGACCACCACTTGCGCCTATTCCAAGACCCGCGAGGTGTCGAGTGTTACGGCTCCCGATGGTGGAGTGGTATCCAATGTGTTCGACAACGCCGACCGCGTTGTAGCCGTCATCAATCCCCAAAATGGTGTCACCAGCAACACCTGGGATAGCGCAGGCCGGAAGATTGCGGTGCGCGATCCCAACGGCGTCACAACCCGGTTGACTTATGACAATGTGGGTAACGTTCTCGCCGTTACGGACGGACTAGGCAATGTCACCACAAACATTTACGATCTCCTGAACCGGCCCGTCGAAACCCGGTCCCCGAACGGAGCGGTGACACACACCGAATATGACGCGGCCGGAAGGGTTGTAGCCGTGGTAGATGCGCTCGGGAGGCGCACCGAATTTACGCTGGATTCATTGGGCAGGAAGACTACCGTCAAGCGGCCTGACAACCGGTTCGAGCGGTACGCCTTGGATGGATTTGGAAACCTGTTGGCCTTCACCAATGCCGCCGGTAAAGTCCAATGCTTCTCTTATGATTCCATGGGCAGGAAAATTGGCGAAAGCAATGCCGCAGGAACGGTGCGGTCTTATGCATTTGACGCCGCCGGAAACCTTGCCTCGAAAACGGATGGAAACGGAAAACTTACCACCTTCAATTACAATGCCGCCAACCGGCTTACGGCATTGCACTATGCCGATAACAGTGTCGTCACCTTCACGAACGATCCTGCCGGGAACCTTACCGGCATGGACGATCCGTGGGGCACAACGGCTTCTGTCGGGACGTATGAGAATGCAGGGCGACTGTTTGCCTGGACCGATCACCACAACTCGACAGTGCAGTATCGGTATGATAAGGCCGGGGCCGTTACCAATATCAACTATCCCGGTAATCTCACAGTAACGTATGGCTGGGACTCGGCGGGGCGGTTGTCATCGGTCAAGGATTGGGCCAGCCGGACTTGGACTTTCAGCTACGATGGAGCGAATCGGCTTTCGGGAATCCAGTATCCAAATGGCGTGGCTTATTCACGCGGGTACAATGCTGACGGACAGTTAACTAATTACGCTCATGCCAAGAGCGGTACCTCGTTCATCAGCCGTGCCATCGAACGCAACGCGGCGGGACTCAAGACGAAGGAAACGATTTCCGCTGGGCTGGAAGTTGAACAACCTGATACCTGGCAGACGCACAAAAGCGATAAGGCCGACCGGTTGACCGGTCTAACCCGCCGTGATGAGTACGTTATTCCTGAGCGGTGGCGTGGTTACACGCCGAGTTACAATCAGGAGGGGCAGGTTACCAACGTCAGTGAAACATATCGCTCATGGAATTCAGAGAACGGACTGCTTTGGAATGATGCCGGGCGGCTCGTGGAATACACAGGACTTCGCCAGACGAACCTGTGGACGGATACCCCGCCGATGCCTTCCTGGGGTTTGACCTTGGCCTATGATGGACTCGGAGCACGTACGGTCAGGACAGATGAGTTGGTTACGCACCGGCTGGTTGTCGACCGAGTTGGCCGATTGCGGGTTCCCCTGCTGGAGACGGACGAAAGCAACACAGCCATTCGATATTACATCTGGGCTCCGGGAGTTGGCCTGCTGGCTCAGATCGAAGCCAACAGCACCATTCATTATATCCATGCGGATGAAAACGGTTCCACGCTGGCGATGACCGATTCCAACGGCAACGTTACGGATCAGTTTGCGTATTCGCCATGGGGTGAATTGCTTGGGCGCACCGGCACGAACACGACCTCTTTCACCTTCGTCGGTGGTGGCGGCGTAACGTGGGAGGGTGGAGGTCTCTACCGCATGGGTGCCCGCTATTACGACGCTCGGTTGAAACGCTGGCTTTCGGCTGATCCAGCAGGTATGGCTGGCGGGGCGAACCTCTATCTTTATTGCAACGGGAATCCGCTGATGTGGGTGGATTTGCTGGGATTGTGTAGCCAAGCATATTTTCAAAATTCATTGCCAGATTTCATGTCTTCGGATGCTCCTGTTGAAGAACCGGGATTAGTTGGTGGTGCAGTGCCATTGATTGGACCGATGCGTGAGGCTGCGGCCAACCGAATGAACGGGCAGTATGGGTGGATGGCGGTAAATACAGCATTTGCCATGGCTGATATGGTGTCACTCGGACGTGCAACTGTTGTTCGCGACGCGTTAGGTGCTGGTATTCGTGAAACTGGCGAAGTAATGGCGAGGGATGCGTTTGAAGGTTCCGTTATGAATACCGCAATGAGCGGATCCACACGGCTCTGGCGGGCGGTCGAACCCGAGGAGTTGGCTGATGTCGTCAAGTACGGCGACTACAACATCAATCCGAACTCAACGTTCAAGCGGTTTGCGTTTGATGAAGGGAGCTTGGACAACTTTATCAAGGCGAATCCCGGGCGGGACTACACAAAGACCTTCATTGACGTACCGGCGGAGAATCTGAGCCAGATGTATCGCCATGCTGATCCTGGCGGTGTAGGTAAAGCAATAGGAATTGACGTCTATGAGAAGCCGCAATTTTACGAATGGTTCAACAAAGTGGAGGTTCTCGGCAAATGAGCACTTCTCGTCAATCCAGAGCGCACGTTGTCGTCGAGGTTGCATTTGTTCCGCCGAGTCAGGGTGGTCGTCCGGTCATGCCCGTTGGTAATGGGTATGCGCCATATCTTCGGACAGGTCTGGTTCCTGACGACTTGGCTGTTCGTATGCGTGATGTGCCGGCCACGGCCACGTTCGGCGAACCCATTACAGTGTCCCTTGAACTTAGCTACTACCCCGAGATTGACTACGGCCCGCTCGATGATGGCGTGGCGATTGACCTCTTGGAGGGACCCAAAATCGTGGCAAGAGGGCACTGCAAGTCGCGATTGATTTTGTCTGCGGTATGAGGGAAGATCCCAGATAATGAAGACGCCAGGGTGACGGGGTCAGACTGTTAATAGTAAGTAGCCGGTAAAAACTATCAGACTCCCAATGGCTCCCAAGGTCACGTTACGGCATTCGTTCACGTCCCCAACCCTTTTCGCCAGCCGTTGACACTGCCAGCCTGAGGGGGTAGCTAGCGCCATCCCTGTGGCTAAACACCAAGGGATATATGTCCCGTATGCGTGCCGTAAAATTAAATGCCAACGATGTGCGAAACCGTGAAATGAGTGTCAGTATTTTAATGACGTGCTATAGACTTTCGCGTGATGGCCTGATGTTCTTGCGCCACCCACGGGTTTCTGACATCTTCGTCATATATGAAGAACCAAGTTGATCCAAAGGGAATGGGCCTCCACAGTCACTGCGAAACAAAAGCGAAACCACGTACCCCATATTCGCTCCAAAACGGATCCTATCAGCGCCACCGCCGGTCCACCCTGTTGTCCAAAGTGCGGTACGATGATGGCGATCAAGCAGCGTCGGCATGATGGGAAATCGTTCTGGGGATGTCCCCGATATCCTGCCTGTCAGGGTAGGCGGGCGGCGGAATAGGGGAGCCTTGATGCAGATCCCAATAGGCGTTTCTTCTGTAAATAGCCTTGCATCGAATATTCACCTTTGATATTTCGATCTTATGAAAATAATCATTTTTTTACTTCTCCTGGGGCTGGGTTTTTCTGCTTTAGCTCTTTCATCTAATTCGAACGGTGTGAAAAAAGAGCAGGCTGTCCAGCGCATGGGTTCCTCTCGGCCTTTGGTAGTCACTAATTATGTTTCAATCACGAATTTCACTTTTATCTGTCCTTCTTGTGGTGCGGTTAAACCGCCAGATGATAAGTAGACCGTTTGCCAACTGGAGGGTGGGTTCGCGCATAGCCTCTATTTGACCTCTTGCTTCTCAATGGCGCCGGGCTCAGACTATTAATAGTAAGTAGCCGGTAAAAGCTATGATGGGTGGGCTCGAGATTCAAGGGAGTGCCAGTCGGGCATCCAAAGCCACGTCACGGCATTCGTTCAGGTTCTTATGGATCTGGTTTTGCCAGCATAATTTTCGCCAGCCGTTAACACTGCCCCGCCTGCGGGATATTCGTGCTTGCGATTCTATAGAGGTGTCACCAGTATTCCTGCATATGAAACCGTCCATCCTCGTTCTATTACCGCTGTACGTGGTCCTGCTGCTGACCGGTTGTGCAACTCAGCCCGAATGGGCCCGATATGAGCTTTGTTTCGGATTGAGCGCCGACTCCGGACGTACTTCAATTTCCGAGCAGCAATGGCAACAGTTTCGGGATAATGAGATTGCGACCCGGTTTCCGGATGGTTTTACGGTCTGCCCGGGGACAGGGTACTGGAAGACCAAAGGCGTTACCTACTCGGAAGCCAGCGAGATTTTGATGGTGGTCGCCCCCGACACCAAAGATACCCAACGAAAAATCAATGAGATCGCTGCCGCTTACTCGCGTCGGTTTATCCAAGAGTCCGTTTTGGAGATCAAGTCTTCGATCACGGTTGATTTTCATAGTTCCCCTTAAGGTAGCAAGGGACAGGTAGCAAGGGACAGGCAGTTTGAGTGGCTCAGCTTTCATAAAAATTGAGAACTACTCGGAAATAGCAAAAGCAGGCAGGATTGCGGTTCCGCATCTGAATGTAGCACCGATCCGTGATCGGGGATTTCGGAAGATTCCGCACGCAGTGCGGTGCTACATGTCGTTCCGGCAGTGGCGTTATCACAATTTGATTCCACAATGTAGCACCGATCTGGGATCGGGAATCAGTGGCGTTGGCCTCCAAAATCAGACCATCCGGTGCCATTACACCGCCACTAGCCAAATCAGGATTGCGCTCTCAAGGTGATGGTAGGCCGGCTGTAACTGATTCAAAACCAGTCTATTAGACTGGTGGAGCGAACGAGGCTCGAACTCGTGACCCCCACGTTGCGAACGTGGTGCTCTACCAACTGAGCTATCGCCCCTTTGTGGAAAGGAGGCACTCGTATACCTGATTCGCAGGGGCGTTGTAAAGCACGGAATGGAGTTTAATTAAAGAGGATCGAGGTCAATATCCCGATCAGGAGGCCGACGACCATGCCGGCAAAGACTTCCAAACGGGTATGCCCTAGGATATCGATGAGCTTTTGTGCTGAAAGATGGTGGTTTTTAAATACCTCATCCACGATTTGATTAAGCAGGCGTGCTTGCATTCCCGTCGCCCGGCGTACGGTCGACGCATCAAACATAACCACGGACGCGAAGGCAAAGGAAAGCGCAAACGCCGTAGAACCGAATCCATCCTGGATCCCTATAGAAACGGTTAGCGCACAGACCATTGCAGAATGGGCACTGGGCATGCCTCCTAATTTGGTGAGGTAATGAAAATCAACTTTGCCGGTGCTCAGGAGATTCCCTAGCGTTTTCAGCAAAGAGGCGATGACATAAGCGCCAAACGCTGACCAGAACACGGGTGATTTGAAAAAAGCTGCGACATCGTGATGCATAAGAACGCGAATATTCTCTATTTCATCCTTTAGGGTCAATGAGAAAGCGCAGGATGACGTAGTAGGCTTTATTCTTGTATCCAGCCAATTTCCTTATAAAGTGATGCGCTTTAATGGCTTGCCCGAGTGGACTCATCGTTGAGCCGCTTCGGGCTTCTCATAATTGGGGATGAAGTATGAAAGAAATTGGTGTTGGGTTACTCGGATTTGGGACCGTTGGCGCCGGGGTGGTTGAAACCTTGCAGCGGAATGGTGAATTACTAGCGGGTCGGACTGGGGTGAAATTGGTGGTTCGGCGTATCGCCGATGTGGATCTAGACCGCGATCGCGGCGTCAAGGTCGATCGTGCCATTATGACCAAGGACGCCGCTGCGGTGATTGATGATCCCTCCGTCGATATCGTTGTGGAGCTGATCGGTGGCACTACAATTGCCAAAACGTTTATTACGCGAGCGCTTCGCTTAGGTAAGCCTGTGGTAACGGCCAACAAGGCCTTGCTTGCCGAGTATGGGCCGGAAATCTTTGCGCTTGCCGCTGAACACAAAACCGGTGTCTGGTTTGAAGCCAGCGTGGCGGGGGGCGTTCCGATCATCCGTGCCTTGAAGGAAGGGCTTGTGGCCAATCGGATTGACCGGATTTATGGCATTCTCAACGGAACGTGTAATTACATCCTGACCAAGATGGAACGTGAACAGATGACCTTTGAGCATGCGCTGAAGGAAGCTCAGGCGGCCGGCTTTGCTGAGGCGGATCCCGGCTTGGACATTGACGGATTTGATACCGCACACAAGGCCGCCATACTGGCTTTGCTGGCCTACGGGGTGCATGTCCCTAAGGATAAAATTTTCGTTGATGGTATTCGCGGCTTGAGCAAAATGGATATTGAACATGCGAGCGAGTTTGGTTATCGCATCAAGCAACTGGCCGTGATCAAGGCGAGTGGCAATGAGGTGGAAGTCCGTGTGCATCCCACCCTGATCCCGCACGAACATATGCTGGCATCGGTGATGGGTGTCTTCAATGCGGTGGTGGTGGACGGTGATATTGTCGGACAGACGGTGTATTACGGACGGGGTGCAGGTCGCCTGCCAACCGCCAGTGCCGTGGTCAGTGACCTCGCAGAGGTTGCGGAGAGTTTGGCGGATGGCTGCGGGAAAGCTCGCACGGGCACGGCATCGCCGACTTGTGAGATTAAATTCCGCTCCATGCAGGAGGTGGAATGCCGCTATTATCTGCGCCTCTCCTTGTTGGATAAGCCTGGTGTGTTGGGTTTGGTGGCATCCGTGTTGGGCCAGCATGGAATCAGCCTGGCGTCGATTGTGCAGAAGGAGCCCAATCGGGCGGGTCGACATGTGTCCGTGGTATTGCTGACCCACAAAGCGTTGGAAAAAAATATACTGGAAGCGCTTCGTACACTGGAAGAGCGAAATGCTTTGGGTGCGAAGCCGGTGTGTTTGCGGATTGAAGATCCGGGAGTAGAGAAATAATCATGACAACGACAGCGGTCTCTGGTTTGAAAGTGGCGAAATTCGGTGGTTCTTCTGTGGCTGATGCGGCCCAGATCCTCAAGGTCTGTTCCATCATCAAGATGGATGCGCAACGTCGCATTGTGGTGGTCTCTGCGCCGGGGAAGCGGCGGGCGGATGATACCAAGGTGACGGACATGCTGATTGCCTGCGCTGAAGCCAAATTGGCGGGTAAGACGGCGGAAGCCGAGATCAAAGCCATTATTGAGCGGTTTGCCGAAATCCAGCGTGCCGCCGGGGTGGGCGAGGCGGTTATCAAACAAATCGAGGCGGACCTCCGGCAGTGTCTTGCGTCCGACACCACGCATCGCGGTCGGTTTCTGGATTTACTTAAGGCGGCGGGCGAAGACAACAGCGCCAAGTTGGTGGCTGAGATCTTCCGCAACAACGGAGTGGATGCCCATTACATCAATCCTAAAGATGCCGGCATGTTCTTGAGCGACGACTTCGGCAACGCGCTGGTGTTGGAAGAGTCCTATGAGAAATTGAGTGCCCTGAAGAATGCGCCCGGCGTCAGTATTTTCCCGGGCTTTTTTGGCTACACGAAGACTGGCGCCGTGGCGACGTTCTCGCGCGGGGGTTCGGATATTACCGGTGCGATTCTGGCGGCGGCAGTGAAGGCGGATGTGTATGAGAACTTTACCGATGTGGATTCGGTGTTTTCGGCAGATCCGCGTATTGTACCCAATGCGGCCGCGATCGAGTTGCTGACCTATCGTGAAATGCGTGAGCTGGCCTATGCCGGGTTCGGTGTGTTTCATGATGAAGCGATTGTGCCGGCCGTCAAGGCGGGCATTCCGATTTGCATCCGCAATACCAATCGGCCGGAAGCGCCGGGTACGCAGATTGTGCCCAAGCGCCAATACCAGAGCGGGGCGGTGGTCGGGGTTGCCAGCTCGGACGGATTCTGTGCGCTCTATGTGGATAAATATCTGATGAACCGTGAAATCGGCTTTGGCCGACGCCTGCTCCAGATCATGGAAGAGGAAGGGTTGTCCTATGAGCATGCGCCTTCAGGGATCGATAGCGTGTCGGTCGTGTTCCGCGAGAAGGACTTTTCTAAGGAGAAGGAAGATCGCGTGCTGATGCGCATCCGGACGGAGCTTGGCGCTGACAATATCGATGTGGATCGCGGGCTGGCGTTAGTCATGATTGTGGGTGAGGGGATGCACTATTCCGTAGGTGTAGCGGCCAAGGCGTCGACCGCATTGTCCTCCGCTGGAGTGAACATTGAGATGCTTAATCAGGGTTCATCGGAAATCAGTATGATGTTTGGCGTTCAGGCGCGTGATCGCAAAAAAGCAGTTCAGGCCCTATATGAGGCCTTCTTTAAGGCAGGTTGAAGTTATGCACCGAAAGAAAATTTTCATATACGATACCACCTTGCGGGATGGCTCACAAGGCGAGGGGATCTCGTTCTCCGGCGGATCTAAAATCAAGATGGCGCTTAAGTTGGATGAGTTTGGCGTCGACTACATTGAAGGTGGCTATGCCGGCTCCAATCCCAAGGATATGGAATTCTTTCACGAGATCCGCGTTCACAAGTTGCGGCATGCCAAAATCGCCTCATTCGGAAGCACCCGGCGGGCGGATGTGGCTGTGGGCGAGGACGCCAATGTACTCCGCCTGATCGAAGCCGGTACGCCGGTGGTGACGATTTTCGGAAAAACCTGGCAGCTTCACGTTTCCGAGGTCCTGAAAACCTCGGTTGAAGAGAACCGCCGGATGATATCTGATACCGTTCGGTTTTTGAAAGAGCACGGCAAAGAAGTGATATTCGATGCCGAGCATTTCTTTGACGGCTATAAGGACAGTCCGACTTTTGCGATGGATATGCTGAAGGCGGCGGTGGAGGCCGGGGCGCATACTATTGTATTATGCGATACCAATGGCGGGACGCTCCCGCATGATATCCATGGCATCACCTTGGAGGTCATCAAATCCTTCCCGACCCTTCAGGTGGGCATTCATACGCATAATGATGCCGAAATGGCCGTGGCTAACAGTTTGGAGGCCGTGCGGGCAGGTGCTGTGCATGTTCAGGGCACCATCAACGGGTATGGGGAACGAACCGGTAATGCAAACCTGTGCGCGCTCATTCCGACGCTGGAGCTCAAGATGGGCTGCCGTGCGGTTCCGGAAGGGTCCTTGAAGCAGATGCGTTCGCTGTCCAGTTTTGTGGATGATCTGGTGAATGTGCGTCACAATGCCAAGGCGGCCTATGTTGGGGTGAGTGCGTTCTCGCACAAGGCCGGCATGCATGTGAATGCGGTTCAGAAGATTCCGCGCAGTTTTGAGCATGTCCCGCCTGAGACCGTGGGCAACGAGCGTCGGATCCTGATCTCCGAGGGATCCGGCTCCAGCAGTGTGCTATTGAAGGCCATTGAGATGGGGGTGGATCTCAAGAAATCGTCCCCCGAGGTGAAGGAGATCCTGGACTCGCTGAAGACGCTTGAGAAGCAGGGCTACACCTACGAGGCGGCTGATGCCTCGTTCCGGATGCTGGTGCAGAAAGTGCTGAAGAAGCATAAATCCTTTTTTGAGCTGGAAGGTTTCAGGGTCATTATGGAAAAGGAAGGGTCGGACAAGCCTTGCGTGTCTGAGGCCAGTGTTAAATTGCGGGTAGGTGATGTGGTGGAGCATGTGGTAGCTGAGGGAGATGGACCTGTCAATGCCCTGGATCGTGCCTTGCGCAAAGCGCTGACACGGTTCTATCCTGAAGTACAAAAAGTATTTCTGACTGATTATAGCGTGCGAATTCTGGATCCTGAAGAGGCGACAGCTGCCAAGACACGCGTAATCATCGAGTCCAGCGATGGAGAGAATCACTGGGGCACCGTGGGGGTCTCCGTTAATATCATTGAGGCGTCCTGGGAAGCCTTGGTGGATAGCGTGGAGTACAAGCTTTTTTGTGAAGAAAAAAAGAAATGACGGCTGATCTATGAAAGAACTTGATAAGCAGTATGACCCGAAAACAGTGGAAACCCGCTGGTATAACATCTGGCAGGAGAAGGGGTATTTCCATGGCGATGCGGCGAAGGGGGGGGAGCCGTACTGTGTAGTCATTCCGCCACCTAACGTCACTGGTATTCTTCATATTGGCCACGCCCTGAACAACACCATTCAGGACATCCTCGTGCGATGGCAGCGGATGGATGGCAAAAATACGGTCTGGCTGCCGGGTACGGATCACGCCGGTATTGCTACTCAGAACGTGGTGGAGCGTGCTCTTCGCAAAGAAGGGAAGACGCGGCACGATCTTGGCAGGGACGCCTTTGTTGAAAAAGTTTGGGAATGGAAAGAAGAGTATGGCGGCACGATCATCCGACAGCTCAAGCGGTTGGGCGCATCCTGTGACTGGGAGCGGGAACGTTTCACGATGGATAAAGGTCTGAGCGAGGCCGTGGAAGAGGTTTTTTGCCGGCTTTATGACAAGGGGTTGATTTATCGCGCCAATTATATCACCAACTGGTGCCCCCGCTGCCACACGGCCTTGTCTGATGAGGAAAGTGAACACCAGGACACCGAAGGCAAATTGTATTACATCCGTTATCCCGTGAAACGGGATGGCAAGCTCATGGCCAGCGAATTTGTGGTGGTGGCAACGACCCGGCCGGAGACCCTTCTGGGTGATGTGGCCGTGGCGGTGAGCCCGAAGGACGAGCGCTATAAAGCCTTGGTCGGCAAGACCCTGAGCCTGCCGATATTGCATCGGGACCTGCCGGTGATTACGGATGATTTTGTGGATCCGGCTTTTGGAACTGGCGCGGTCAAGGTGACGCCCGCACATGATCCCAATGACTTCGAAATGGGGCAGCGCCATAAGCTGACGCCTATTAATGTCATGCAGCCCGATGGCACCATGAATGAAGATGCGGGCCCCTATGCCGGTTTAGATCGGTTTGAGTGCCGTAAACGGATTGTTACCGACCTGACGGCCGCAGGTTTGATTGAGAAAATCGATGTACATCAGCATGCCGTTGGGCATTGCTATCGCTGTGACACGGTGGTCGAACCGCGCTTATCCCTGCAATGGTTTGTTAAAATGAAGCCGCTGGCTGAGCCGGCGCTTCAAGCAGTGGTGGATGGACGCGTTCGCTTTGTGCCGGAACGTTGGAACAAAGTCTATGCCGACTGGATGGGAAATATTCGCGATTGGTGTATCTCGCGCCAGATTTGGTGGGGGCATCGGATTCCGGTGTTTTACTGCGATGCGTGTGAGCATCAATGGGCGGCGCGGGGCAAGCCGGGCCAATGTCCCAAGTGTGCGGCGACAACTATCCGGCAGGATGAAGATGTCCTGGATACCTGGTTTTCCTCGTGGCTTTGGCCGTTTAGCACCTTTGGGTGGCCGAATAAAAATCCGGATCTCGCTCTCTATTATCCCGGCAACACGTTAGTGACGGCGTCCGAGATTATTTTCTTCTGGGTAGCCCGCATGGTTATGGCCGGCATCGAATTTATGGGCGAGGTACCTTTCAAGGAAGTCTATATCCACGGTACGGTGAGGGATGATAAAGGCCGGAAGATGAGCAAGAGTCTAGGGAACTCGATTGACCCGTTGACAATCATTGAGGAGTACAGTGCAGATGCGTTGCGGTACAGCCTCATGATGATTACCGCGACGGGGCAAGATGTATTCCTCTCCAACGATAAATTTGAGATCGGTCGCAATTTTGGAACAAAGATCTGGAATGCCGCCCGGTTTATGCAGATGCAGGATCCCACCGGTTATGTGCGAGGTGGGCCCGGTATTGATGCGGCACTGCTGAGTGCGGATGACCGGCATATTCTGGCCAAACTTAGCCAGGCCATTGAATCATGTACAGAGAACCTCAAGCGCTACCGGTTCAATGATGCGGCGCAGGATCTTTATGCCTTCATCTGGCATGAATACTGTGACTGGTATGTGGAATATTCCAAAGATGTGCTGTACGGCCAGAATGCCGCACGGCGGGCAGAGGTGCTCAAGGTGATGCATTACGCCTTCTCGACCGCCTTGCGCCTACTGCATCCTTTCATGCCGCATCTGACTGAAGAGTTGTGGCACGGCATGGGCTATGGAACTGATGAAGAGACGATTATGCTGGCGCCCTGGCCGAAACCATTGACCGCGGAGCTGCTGCAATGGGGGGCCACTTCAGATGTGGTGAACTATGTAGATGCCCGTCACGAGTTGATCCGGATGGGCCGGATGCTACGAGCGGATTGCAGTATCGCTCCAAGCCAGAAATTGGATTACATCATCAAGGCGAATACCCCGCATCTGGCCGATCAACTGAAGGCGGATGTGAGTACACTGACCGCAATGCTGAAGGCCAAGGACATAACGATAGATCCTGCTTATGTGCCTTCCACTGCGATGCCAAGTGCGTTAACCCCGGTGGGCGCCCTCTATATGCCGATCGAAGGGCTTGTGGATGCCAAAGCCGAATCCGCCAAATTGGCGAAGCAATTAGAAGAGTTGGGCGGGCATCTGGAGCGCGCTAACGCAAAGCTCAATAATCCCAACTTTTTCAATAAGGCCAAGCCTGAGGTGGTGGCGCAGTTTGAGAAATCGCGTCAGGAGCTTCAGGAAAAATATAATAAAGTAAAACGTTTGCTGGAAATGATGGGCTAACACGCAGGTTCCGTATGGCTGATGTTTTCATTACTACCGAGAAGAAACAGGCGCTTGAAGAGCGGATGACCCGCTTGGGAATCTTTGAAAAAGACCTGATCGAAAAATTTGTGCTGGGGGCGGGGTCTGGTGGTCAGAAACTCAATAAAACCTCGTCCTGTGTGTTTCTGCAACATCCGAAGTCCGGTCTTGAAACCAAGTGCCAACGGGAGCGGTCCCGGGAGCTAAACCGGTTTATGGCCCGCCGCGAGTTGTGCGATCGGCTGGAAGAGCGGACCCTCGGGGTGCAAAGCGCCCGTCAGCAGGCTAATGAGAAAATCCGGCGCCAAAAACGCCGACGTTCCCGACGTCAGAAGGAGCGGGTTATGGACGATAAACGGAAACATTCAGTGAAAAAACAATCCAGACGGAGTGGGAATTTTGAATCCTGAACCTTTACAGACAGCCGGACAGAAAATCCGGGAGTGGTTGATTCGATGGCTCTTGATGGCGATTGCAGTGTGGATGTCGGACATTCTGGTCGCTGGCGTTTACACCGATGATGGAACGAGCCTATTGGCCGCCGCCTTGATTCTGGGTATTTTAAATGCACTCGTTAAGCCCATTCTGGTGTTGGTGGCTATGCCGCTCGTTGTCATGACGCTCGGTTTTATGCTTTTGTTCATTAACGCATTTCTGCTGCTACTCACGGCCAGGCTGGTGCCCGGTTTTCATGTGATCGGGTTTGGCTCCGCAATGTGGGCGTCACTGGTGATCAGTATTATGAGCATGATTTTGGGTAACAATCGCAGGACGATCAATCGGTCATCCCGCAAACCCCCTACGGCTGAGGCGTATTCTGAGCCAACACGGATCAGGACGCCTCCGCCAGGAAAAGGACCTATTATTGATGTGTGACTTATGAAAAAAAATGAATCTGGATTAAAAAGTTCTTTTGACCTTGCGGTGGAACGTATGGCGAAACGGGGTGAAGGGATCACGGCTTTGACGGAGGAAAAGAAGCAGGCGATGGCCGATATTGCCACCCGCACAAAGGCCAAAATTGCAGAAATTGAAATTTTGTATGGTAAAAAAATAGCGGAAGCCCGTGCGGCTGGGGATACTGAAAAGGCTGATAAAACTGAAGTAGAAAAACGTTATGAAACGTCTCGGTTACGCGAAAAAGAAGAATCCGAACGCGCCCGTATCCGCCTGTCTTGATAGGCGAAGCTTGTTTGCTCATGAAGTCCGAAAAAAAACGTATTTTGGTTATAAAGCTCAGTTCTTTGGGCGATATTTTCCACGCGCTTCCGGCCGTCCATAATCTGCAGGTGGCGCTGGATGCTGAAGTTGATTGGGTCACTCAGCCTGAGTATGTAGACTTGGTAAAATGTTTCCCGATGGTGTCTAAGGTGATTTCTTTTCCCCGCCGCGAATTCTGGAGTCAGGCTGGTGTATTGGTACGTGCGGTTCGTGTTAGTCGGTATGATTATATTGTCGATCTGCAGGGACTGATTAAGAGTGCGATTGTGGCTCGGGTTGCCCATGGGGGGCAACGGATAGGACCTTCGTTCCAGCGTGAAGGCGCCCGTTTTTTATATGATGCGGTGGCTGGAGTCCGGAATAAGAACCGGCATGCAGTTGAAGAAAACCTTGATGTGGTCCGTTATCTGGGGTTACCTGTAATGCCCGTGGCCTTTCCCGTACATTTTCCAGCTTTGACTCTTGACTACCCAACTCCGCGCGTGGCGTTGGTTCCCTGGTCGCGGCGCGTTAACAAGAATTGGCCTACCTCTTTTTATATTGAGGCGGCACGCCAGATCCAAACGGAGTTCGGGGCCTCCATTTTTTTATTCGGCAGCAAGGCCGAGCGCGAGGGATGTGAAGAAATCAGGAAAGCGTTATCCTCTACATCTGGTGCGGGAGCGGTGTTGAATCTGGCCGGCCAGACCAGCCTCGTGGAGATGGGCAGCTGGTTAGCTCAGATGAATCTCGTGTTGGTTAACGATTCTGGGCCCTTGCACATGGCCGTGGCACTGGACGTACCGGTCGTCACCATGTTCGGACCAACCGATCCCCAGCGCACCGGACCCTATGGGGAAGGCCATCACGTGGTCAGATCGGAGATGGACTGTCTTCCTTGTTTCGGTAAAGATTGCCGCTTATCGCAGGTTGAATGTATGGAGCGTATCACCCCAGCACACGTCATGGCGGCGGTTCGCGAAGTGCTGAATCTTGTTAAAGTGAATGAAAAATCATGATTTTTGTCGGAAACATCAATAGACATATTCTGAGCGTAGTTTCGTTTTTTGCGCTCGTGATGCTCTTGAGCGCCGGGATAGGTTGCACCAAAAAAGCCGGGGTTTCTGATGAGGTTGAGCGGGAGCAGCCTGAAATGAAGCAGGCGCGTGCTTTGGAAGAAAGCGGGGATTTCGCAGGAGCACGGGGCCTCTATGAATCTATTTTAGACCGAAATCCTACAATGGCCCGGGCTCATTTTGAGCTGGCCAGCCTCCTCGATAAAAAGGGGGATGACTATATCGGGGCCATTTACCATTACCGGCGTTATTTGTCACTGCGACCGGACACGGAAAAGAAAGCGATGATTGAGGAACATATCCGGACTGGTACGCTGGGGGTGGTGGGAACTCTTTTTACGAATCAGGCCTCCATCCTTGTTCGAATGGGGGAAGTGGAGGCTGAAAATAATGCGCTAAAAATCCGAGCTGCCAATCTTCAGTCCCAGGCGGTTCAATCGCGGGCCGCCGCCGCAGCGTTGCGAGCTAAATATGGCATAATTGCAGACAAGGCTTCGCAGTCAGTTGAGGCCATTGTCTTCCCCGTAACGGCCCCAAAATCCTTAGGCAAACTCGTGAGGGTTGAACCGCGTGACACGTTGAAGAAGATGGCGAGCCGCTATTATGGAGATCAGGGGCGCTGGCGTGAGATCTATGAGGCTAACCGGAAAAAGATGAAATCCCCCGGTGATCTTCGTGTTGGCCAGATGATATTTGTACCGGAAAAGGACAAAGGGGCGACTCTCTAGGGAGAAGCCAAGAAGATGCACTTGAAACGGGTGGGTACGATTGTTAGCATGCCGAGGTCAGCGTAACAACCAAGCGCTGTTTAGAGCTAAAAGGAGAGAATTGTATGGGAACGGACTTTTTTGACGAAGATCTGGCGCAACGACGTGGGGCTGTTAAATCCACATCATTAGGATCGGGACCGGATGGATTGATGAACTTGAAACCCGATGAGGCCTCCGGACGCCCGCTTTCTGATCTCAGCCTGACGCGCATGGCGCGGCATCGTGAGGAGCTCAACACCCAGAAAGCTTCGGCGAAACTCCACATCGAGCGGTTGAAACAAAAGCAGAGCGAGATGGAACGTGAAGAGCAAATGCTGTCCGACCTGCTACAAAAACAGGATCAATATGAGCGCGGTAAGCAGGAAATGCTGGATCGACTTTCCGAGAGCATGGTATCGCTCCAGAAACTCGGGGATCATGCCGCACGTCAGGTCGAAGTCTATTTCACCACCCGTGATCGGCTGGCGGCTAACCTTGAAGAACTTCAGAAGATAAACGACACGGATTGGGTGGATGATTCCCTGCGCGAAGAGCTCAATAAAGCGGTTGTCCAGATTGACGCCATCCGAAGTGATTTCGTCAAGGCTCAAGCGACGATCGAGGCGGTGGGGGGGCCTGTTAAGCTTTTCGATGAAATGGCATGTAAAGCGAATGTTCTTGAGGACGATGAATTTGTGACATCCTCAAAAAATGGGTTTTGGCATTGGCTTAAAATTGGTCTTGCGGCAAGTTTGCCGTTGATTCTGACCCTTTTGGTGGTGGTCATAGTTTTGTTCATCAAAGGACGATAGAGCCTTATGCAGCGTGCTCGACGTAAAAATCCTCGATTGCAGGAGAAGCTTGAGTCGCTTCAGCGGGAAATAGCCCGCGTGGAGCATGACATCAAGGGGATTTCCCATGCGATTGAGGGGCCTGACTCAGATCGGGCTATACGCCGACTTCGAAAAGTGGTGGGTGAAATTCCGCCGCTGGACATGCTACTTGGAAACCCGGTGCAGGAGCCCCCGCGAGTGGGCGGGAGTATGGAGAAACCGGCAGCGCCCCCAATGGTGCCCACAATGAGTGGGGACATGATGGTCCCGAAGCCTGTGCCGGATCAACGGTTTCAAACCTATTTCGGGACGGGCAGCCTGCATTCGGTTCGCCCACTCCGCCAAGAGCGCCGGGTTCAGCGGAATAAGGCCATTATCATGTTGATTCTGGCCGCCTTGCTTCTTTACGGGGTTGGCAATCTGATCTTCCGATGAGCCCTCACGGGTAATCACGAAGGATGGAAACAAAGATACGGTCTTTGCGCATGAGCGGAGCGGTTACGGTCATGCGTCTGACCACCTGCCCCGAGTAGCTCCTGAATTCCACATCAAACTGCTTCAAATCGGAGGGGCAGGGGACGCGGGCGACCGCGAGCTTTGCCGGAAGGGTTTCCCAGCGCCTCATGTCCGGATCTTCCAATGCAAGAAGCAATAACCCAGTCAGCACTCCTAGATTCTCATTGCGAGACCAAGCGGCCAAGGTTAGGGCCCCTTTGAAGGCAAGGCGGGAAAGGGATTTGGCGGCCTGGCGTGTAGCCATACGTTCGCTACTGGCCGTTTGCAGAGAGTACATACTGGTAAGGGTGTGGCTGGTGCCCAGCGCTTGGCCATTAGCATAAAGAATGGCTACATAGGGCATCATGCCGGAAAATCCGTCGAAATCGATAAAGCAGACGAGTTCCGTGGCGTTTGCGGGAAGAATTACAGGTTGGTTGGTGGGGCTGTTCGGGAGGCGAAATCGTCCGGTGGATTCATCGATTCCGGCTTCTGGCACTAACTTTGCCACCTGCCGGTATTGCATGGCCGCATTACTGTTGTCCCCGCAGAGTTCTAGGCAGAAGGCCGCCATGTAATGGCTGAAGGCGTCATCAGGAAAGCCGTCAAGTTTCTCCATTTGCAGCGCAATATTACGGGCCTCAACTCCGGCCTCCCCCCACATCCCCCGGGCCAAATAATTTTTTGCCAGGTAAACATGGAGGTAAGTGCGCTCATAGGGATAACCGCGAAAAGCGAGAGCCGAGTCATTCACGACCATGCTGGCTCCCGCTTTGGTAATGCTGTGGGTCTCCAGCTCTTTTTCGATACGAACGGCGGCTAGCCAGTCTGCTGTACTGTTCGCGTAGTCATGGCGAAGATGCCTGATCATGCCCCGTTCCATAAGGTTCATGACCGCGTTCTGGTCACTGGGCAGGTTGGTTAGTGTCTGGTCGGCAATGTCGAGCTGGCCATTGCTGAAATTCCGTCGTGCGGTTTCCAGTGGGGCGGGACTCGCACAACCGACTCCCAGAAATAGGACTACAAGGAGTAAGCCGCATGTCTTCAAATGCGTTAACTCCACGATGTTCATCCTCTCCCCTTGCCGCAGTGCTAGCCCACCGCATGGTTAACCGTGAGTGTTTTCTACCAACCCAAAACCGGCTTGCTGGCTCCGCGAACGCGTTCTTTTTGGGTGGTCCAGGCAATCAGGCCTGTTTGAAGGTCAGTGACTTCAACCGTAAGTTGGAAAAAAACCTGCTCTTTTCGGGAAAGGCTCAACTGTTTCGGAGTGTCTTTTTTGATTTTAATGAGTGAGCCCGTAAGCATATAGCGCGCGCCGAGCTGTTTTCCGATAAGTGTTTGAGTCTCAGGAGTGCAGTTCACCAATTGATAGCCTTGTTCCTTCATTAACGTATCGCGTCTACTTTCATTAATAAAGTTGGCCTTCCCCTCATTGATCAACTTGGTGCGGATGGTGTCGGTGATCGCTTTGGTATCAATGTGCTCGTCTGTCCGGTTCTCAATGCCCATGATAACCATAATGGGTTTCTTTTCGATAATGGGCGACATTACGAGATCAGTATTAACGGCTTCTGCAAGTAAGCGCAGGTCGGCAAAGTCATAACCGGTATCCATCGGTTTTGCGCCCGCCTTGTTAACATCTTCATTTTGGACAGAGGCACGAAAGACGCTACAACCACTCCCGAGCGTGAGGGCGGATAACACAACAAGGGACATTTTTACGGTAGTAGTAATGCGTGACATAGTTTTTCTCCTTCTTGAAATAGTGCCCGTATAGTAAAGCTTGGGCCTCCCGTGTGTCGAGTGGCAATCCAAAGTTTCGGTAGCTTCGGATTTAAGTCATCAAGGGTGCTCAAATGAGCTCATAATTCAACCTGAGTGCCGATTTCAATAACGCGATTAGGCGGAATATTGAAGTATCGGGTCGCGTCGCGAGCATTTTTTGAGAGAAACATAAAAAGCATTTTTCGCCAGGAAAACATGCTTTTGTTGGGGGTGGGAATAATCGTTTCGCGCCCCAGAAAGAACGTGACTCGAGAGGGTGTAAGATCCAGACCCTCGATTTTGAGGGAGGACAATAACAAGGATAAATCAGGCGTTTCAGTGAACCCATATTGGGCGGTAATGCGGGTAATTCCCGCTTCTAGGCGCTCTACGGTAACCCGTTCGCTCTCCTGCATGCGAGGAAGGTCCTGATTGACAATAGTGAGCAGGATAATGTTCTGATGCAATATCTTGTTATGTTTGAAGTTATGTAGGAGGGTGCGAGGGGCGATATTGAGGCTTCCTGTCAGGAAGGCGGCTGTGCCTGGCACGCGGAGTGGGTGGGATTGGATTACATCGGCAATAAAGAGCGGGAGTGGCAGACTTTCTTCACGTAATTTTTTGCCCATGATGGAGCGACCGCGGTGCCATGTGATCATGATAATGAACATGACAATGGCGACGCTCAAACCCACCCATCCGCCTGCTCTTAATTTTAGGACGTTTGAGGCGAAAAAGGTGGCGTCAAACATAAATATAGGGATCATCACTGCGCTAACGAGAATGGGGTGCCATTTCCACTTACGTAGTACAAAAATAGTCATCATAATAGACGTGAGCAGCATGGTCATTGAGACCGCGAGCCCGTAAGCGCCGGCAAGAGCGTCTGAGTTTCTAAAGCCCAGTACCAGTGATACGGTACCTACCAGCAACATGCCGGTTACGGCTGGCAGATAGACCTGTCCGATCGTGTTTTCAGAGGTGTGAATGATCGTCATGCGGGGGCAATAGCCTAATTGGATAGCCTGCCGGGTCAGTGAATATGCGCCGGAAATGACCGCTTGGGAGGCGATGACTGTGGCGGCTGTGGCCAGGCCGATGAGGGGATAAAGAGCCCACGTCGGGGCCAGATGATAGAGCAAATTGGAGGTATTGGTCTGCCCGGTAACTCCCTGTTGCAACAGAAAGGCGCCTTGTCCGAAATAGTTGATCAGAAGGCAGGGAAGGACGAGTGTAAACCAGCCTATTCGTATCGGTAATCGCCCGAAATGCCCCATGTCTAAATATAAGTCTTCGCCACCGGTCAGACATAGAAAGATTGTCCCCATGGTGACAAAGGCATGGAAGCGGTGGTCAATAAAAAACTGGACCGCGAAGGCTGGATTGATGGCCGAGAGGATTCTTGGGGTCTCAAGAATATGAGGCATCCCCAAAAGGGCCAGAGTGATGAACCATACCACCATGATCGGGCCGAAAACGGTCCCCACCTTTTGGGTGCCATGTTTTTGAACCCAAAATAGGCCGACGAGAATGACAAGGGCGATGGGGACGACATACTCTTCAAAATGAGGCGAGGCCACGGAAAGACCTTCCACGGCACTCAACACGGAGATGGCAGGGGTAATCAGCCCGTCCCCATACAATAACGCCGCTCCAAAGAGACCGAGCGCGACAATCACAGCACTTCGGCGGGTCGATGCAATTCCTGAAGCGGGGTCTTTATTGCCGCTGCGGACAAGTGCCATCAGAGCCAGAATACCACCTTCACCCCGATTATCTGCACGCAGGACAAGGGTTAGGTATTTGATAGAGATCAGTCCGGCCAAAGACCAGAAAATCAGCGAAAGGACGCCCAGGATGGCCGCCTCGGTTGGTGGGGTAGCTTGATTAAAGCAAAGACGGAAGGCATAGAGGGGACTGGTTCCGATGTCGCCGTAAACCACGCCGATGGCCGCCAAGGCAAGTGGGAACAAGGGATTCTTTAGATGCGAAGAGCCCAAGGGGTGAGCGGTGGGGCTTGTTTCGGGAGTCGTTTCGCTTGGATGGGGCTCAGGTTGTGGGGTCATAAATTTGCCTGATGACTACTTGCGCCATCTCTGTTTTTTGGGCGGCGGAATTGGGGCTGGGGCGTGGGGGGCTCGAACGGTGGCATCCGCATGGCGGGGGTATTTGAAGAAAGGTTTGTAGCCGGCCGTGGCGAGGCGTTGGGTCAACTCCTTGATGACCCCAAGGGGTGTGTTGGCGGGTACCTCAATAACCATAGGGAGATCGGGTGAGATTTTGTTTTTCTTCAAGGCTTTGACTAGGTTCTCAGAAGTAACCTCACGGTCATTAACCATGAAAGCAGAAGGTGATTTCATGATGATATCCGAAGAGGGGACGGCCTCTGGCGTGGCCACAGTGGTGGCGGTAAGCCCTAGGCAGGCCCCCAGCATGACGAAAAAGGTAGAACTCTTCAACAAGGTATTCCTCATAAACAAGCTGAAACAATAGGGGACTATTGTCAAAAAATCCAGTTTTTATCCCTGTGTCCAACGGTTCCAACTCACGAGGCTGGAGGCTGGTTAGAGCGAGTGAAGCAAATAGGCAAGTGTGCGCAAGACACGGGGGGGCACCCGAAATCAGTGTTTCGGCAATCTGAGAGTTCTTGACGGCAGGCGGGTTCGGGCGGGA
>JBBQNS010000042.1:0-26474 GCA_038330175.1 Kiritimatiellia bacterium | reverse complement strand
CGGACAACGGGAGTCTGGAAAAGGCGGAAAGGGAGGCGGAAAGGGAGGCGGAAATTTAGGATTTTTGATTTTCGATTGGTGATTGCATATCGGATGTTACCTATTTCAGTACCTAATCAATTAGGTATTACCCCTCTCGTTCTTGCCAAAATACACTCATGACTACGATCATCTCAAAAAAAGTTTCTAAACCTCATTTGACACTGGATATCAATATGCTATCTTATATATATCACGACGAGGGGAGGTTCATAAGGTTTCGTCCTTATGCAATTGACCCTCATTTTTTTGCCTAAATTCCAGCTTTCCCTTCAAATTATTCATAAAGTCCAACTTGTCTGTCGCAACTCCTTTCAACAAAGCTGAGTACTTTTTGGAATCCGGAATGAGAAGGCGCAACAGTTTCCCCTGCCCATTCAAATATTTCACAAGGCAATAGAAATCACCATCGCCTGTAACGATAATCGCCTGCTTATAGTTCGGGTATTCAATCATGGCGTGCAGAACCATCTCAGCATCCACGTTCCCTTTTACGGCACCCCCGGGTAGATGAAGCGTAGGTTTGAAAATAAGAATATATCCTGCTTTTTGCAGGAAAGTGTACAGGCTTTCGTTTGTGGCAACATACCCTATGAATAAGAACGCCTGCGCTACCTGGTATTTATCAGTCAAATACCGACGGAAACGCGCAAAATCAAGCTTCCATCCTTGTGATTGTATCGCCAGATTGACATTCTGACTGTCAATAAAAGCGTATATTATTTGCTTTGGAACTGATTCCGTCATCACTACTCCTTAATCACCAACCAGGTTATGAGTTCAAAGTCAGCACTGTCCTTTACCTGTTCCTTTTGATCGGGTATCACAAAATCACGCCCGTTCTGCAACCCGGCAGCGAGGCGTTGCCTGAATGTTACCGTAATGCTTTTGACGGCTTTGCTCAATAGGTCATCATATTTCGCCATATCCCGCCCGTGGCCGGTTTCCTGGTCGAACATGTCACAAAGCTGTTGATACGGCTCGGTTTTGCCCGCACAGAGTTTCTGGAAAAGGGTTAGGGTGTTTTTGGCATGGGTGAAGGTGAAGCGGACAGTTCCGTCATCACGAATATAAAGCAAGTAATAGGCGCCCAGCGGATTAACGTTCGAGGAGGCTTTCTCCTGCGGCGGGTTATTGTGGCGCAGACAGAACACCACGCCTGGCTTAACAATCTCATGCCAGTTCTTGTCAAATAAACCGGCATCCTTAGTTTTGTCCAGCACCGGCACCAAGCCATAAAGCCCCAGCGGCGCATCGCGCAAAAGCTTCTTGTTGTTTTCCATGAAGTTCATCAGCTCGATACGGAAATCGTCCAGTGTGAACTCGCTGAGCGATACATTGTCGTCCATTTCCTCCAGGTCAATGACTTCATCCTTGAGACGGAGAAGCTGTTTTTCCCTGTAAGTCAGTTCTTCGGTGACTAGGTCCCTGATTTGATCCGGATTGAGCAGGTCATCCGCCCCAGTGGCGGCGATGTCCACCAGTGCCATACGGGCTTCCACTCGATCCTTGAGATTGATGTATTTGTTTAAATCATCGGTCGGCCAGAAGTTGACTAGCTGGATCTTCTTGTTGGTACTACCCAGACGGTCAATACGACCGAAACGCTGGATGATACGCACCGGATTCCAATGGATGTCGTAGTTGATCAGATAATCGCAATCCTGAAGATTTTGCCCTTCGAAAATACAGTCGGTGGCGATCAGAATGTCAATTTCGCCCTCTTGCGGCATGTTCGGCATCTTTTCACGGTGTTTGGAGCGCGGCGAAAAGTTCGTCAGGATAGAAATAAAATCGCTCTGGTGTTGGAATCCACTCGGCCTAAAGGTGGTTTTATTCTCATTCGAACCGCTCACCAGGGCAATCTGGAGTCCAAGCTCATTCCGAGCCCAACTTTCCAGATTCGCATACAGATAGCTGGCTGTGTCGGAAAATGCGGTAAACACAAGTACCTTGCGATTGGCATCATTGAGCGGGTGCTGCGTTTTCTCCAGAATCAAACTCTTCAACTCCTTGAGTTTGGCATCCCGCTCAGGCGTGATGGCGGCGGCCTTCTCATGGATGGCGATCAACTGATCCAGATCCCGTTTAAGATCGGCTTTCCATTCCTCCCGCTTCAGGTGCACGAGCTTGATTTCCAGCTTCTTCCCCACCGTCAGCTTCTCCAGGAGTTCCGCCGCCTCGTCATCGTCTTGCCGGTCCAGCAGATCCGGCTGGGTATATTCATCGAGATTGGTCTCAAAATGATCGATCTTCTCAAGCAACGCCCTGATTTTCTTGATCGTATTCTCAATGGATATTTCAAAACTATGGACGGAACTCTCCAACCGCTTCAAATAATTGACCCGCATCATACCGATCAAGTAGGACTCACGTTTCTTCTGGTCGTTGAACAGGGCAAGCTCGCCCTCTTTCATGTACCGGCTCAGATGACTCTCAAGGAGGTAGGCCGAGGGATTGAAAATGGTCAGCTTATATTCGGATATGGCGTCGTTCAGTTTGTCGTAGGTCGGAAAATAGCCCTTGAGGTCAATCACGGTGGATCGGGCAAGCGGCTTGAGCCGCACAGGAAATTCGCCCATTCCTTTTGTGCCGTAGTAATTGACGATGTGCTTGCGCGAACGGGCAATGGTCAGTTCATCCAGCAATGTGAAAAATGAAGAGTCCAACACTTCAAGAAGCCGGGCCACCTTGCGGCCGGGATTCTTCTTGGGATCGGCCCAGTTGGTAAAATTGGTTTGGGCATTCCGCATAACCTGCCCGATGCTTCCGATGCTGAGGCTATCGTTAAAAGCAGTATCCTGATCCTGGGTGATCAACAGGAACTGGTTTCGTAAATCGCGCAGGTTGTTATTGACCGGCGTGGCTGAAAGCAGCAGCACCTTGGTTTTGATTCCTTGTCGAAGAACCTGTTCCATCAGGCATTCATAGCGGGTTGTTTTCTTCGTTCCATCAGCCTGAACCGTACCCTTGGTGTTATTCCGGAAATTATGCGACTCATCGATGACCACGAGATCATAATTCCCCCAGTTGTGCGTGGCATATTTGGGCAGACCGAGGTCGGTATGCGCCATCACATTAAAGGCAAAACGGTCTTTTAGCAGGGGATTACGGCGGTCATTATCGCGATAGACTTTCCAGTTGTCTTCCAGCTTCTTCGGACAGAGCACCAGGACACGACTATTTACCAACTCAAAATATTTGATCACGGCCAGGGCTTCAAAGGTTTTGCCGAGACCGACGCTGTCGGCAATGATGCAGCCGTTGTGTTTCAGGATCTTATTGATCGCGCCTTTAACCCCATCCTTCTGGAAGTCATAGAGCATGCCCCATACATCGGTTTCAAAAAACCCGGTCTTCTCATCCAGCAATCCGCCTTTATCGGCGTCTTTGAGATAATCCTCAAAAAGGTGATAGAGAGTTTTGAAATAAATGAATTCCGGCGGGTGATTGGCGTAAAGCTGATCAAGGTAACTCAAAACCTCATGTTTAACATCTGCGACAACTTTGTCGTCGTTCCAGATTTCATCAAACCATGACAGCAAGTCACGCCGATCACGGCTGTCGTTCACTTCAAGGTTCAACTCAATGTTATTGCGCTCACCTTTGCCTATTCCCAGGCCGCCTACCGTGAAATTGGAACTGCCGAGCAGCGCCTCCTGCACGCCATGGTTATCCATGTGGTACAGTTTCCCATGCAGAAACCCGGGATAACGGACCGACCGGATCTCTACCTTGCGCCGAATCCAGTCGGCACAGTCTGCGGCAACCAGGCGCTGTTCCAGCCGTTTCTGCAACTGAAGCTTGGAATCCTCAATGTCGAAAGCTTTCTTGTCAGTCTTTTCGGGATCTATATTCCGAACAAACCGGGGTTCTCCGAACAGGAACCGGAGTGAGTTCGCCGATTCCAGGTGAGCGCGCATCAGGTCATAGGCGTAAATCGTGAAGAAGGCGGAAACAAACGAGAGTTTGGATTCGGACTGGATTTTTTCACGGAGGAAATCACCGACACGGTCACGCTTGTGGTTGTCGCGGATGCCGGATGTCGTTGTTGCTGTCGTCATGCTGTCAGTCCAAACTGCAAAAGGCTAGGGCTCTCTTCGTTCTAGCATACGCCATAATGTCGGCGAGTATTGCAAACCGTTTCAATGCCGACAAGTGCAACCGGAGAAAATACCGCTTTGCAGCGGCGAGACGCCGCTGCCACTTTAAAAAAATCGAACGTACACAGGGTGTGGTTCCTGAGCTGAAGCGGCATATTGGAGACCTTAAATTGAACCTATGTATTCGTTGCGCATAACGCATTTGCAGTTATGCGCACGCATTAATAAGCCTCGCAACCTTAAGGGAAAGCAAATTGAGAAATAGGCTGAAATGGCTCTTTAGCTGAGGTTCTTGCAAAACCCTGCGGACGACACGGAGGTCGTCCCTCCATATTGCAAGACAGGCCGCTTCCATCATCTTCGGGAGGGTCGTGCTCCGTCACGACCGTCTTCTCTAGAGGTTTTGCAAGAGCCTCAGCTTTGGACTTTTTGAGTCAAACCCACCCCTAACCCCTTCGAGGAGGGGATCAATCATGAAAAATTGAACCCGAATAAGATCCCCTCCTCGGAGGGGCCAGGGGTGGGTCTCATCCTTGTGGAGCCTCACCTTAGCGCTAATCAGGACTGGCAGTCGTTGCCTCCCCCATCAACCCCGAATACCTGGTCCACCCTGTTGAAAATGTCTCTGCCCAACTTTTGCAGCGGCGAGACGTCGCTGCCATTTTAAAAAAGTAGCACAAGGATAGTGCTTTTCGTACGCCCCTGAAACATGTAACAATCGTAGGAGTTAAGACGGGTATGGGACACATCGTTAGCGTTAATGAAGGCCGTTGAAACCGAGGAAATTTTTATGAAACTTTTTAGCCAGAAAAAACTAGGAACTCTAGAATTGAAAAATCGTGTCGTCATGTCACCCATGACCCGCAATCGCGCCCCAGCTAATTTGCCAACTGATCTTATGGCTGAGTATTATTCCCAGAGAGCAGGTGCCGGGCTTATTATAACGGAGGGCACATCCCCTTCTCTGAATGGCTTGGGATATGCCCGCATCCCGGGATGTTTTTCCGAAGCTCAGACCGTGGCTTGGCAAAAAGTGACCGCCGCCGTTCATGCCAATAAAGGCCTTATTTTCCTGCAAATGATGCATGGGGGCCGGGTGGGAAGCGTACTTAACCTGCCTGCGGGTGCCGAGCTGGTCGCCCCCTCTGCAGTAGCAATGACTGGAAAAATCTGGACTGATGCCAAGAAAGAACAGCCCTATGATATGCCCCGCGAGATGGTGTTAAGCGATATCCGGCAAGCCATTGATGAATATGTGCAATCCGCTGTCGCGGCCATAACGGCAGGCTTTGACGGTGTTGAAGTTCATGGCGCCAACGGTTACCTGATCAACCAATTTCTTGATCCGGCATCCAATCGACGGACCGATGATTATGGTGGAAATGGCGCAAAGCGGAATCGCTTTGCCCTGGAGGTGGCCAAAGCCGTTTCAGCCGCCATTGGTGCCAACCGAACAGGCATCCGCCTTTCACCCTACGGAGCATTCAATGATATGAGTGGCGCCTATGAGGGGATCACCGAACAATACACCGAATTGTCAAAGGCACTAGGGGCGTTGGGCTTGTGTTATCTTCATCTGGTAGACCATTCGTCCATGGGCGCGCCAAAGCCGGAACCAAAAACGGTTCAGGCCATGTGCAGCGTCTTTCGCGCTGCCGGCGGCAACATCATTCTGTCTGGTGGGTATGACCGCGACCGCGCCGAAGCGGACTTGCAAAGTGGGGCCGCCGACTTGATTGCCTTTGGCCGTCCTTTTATTGCAAATCCTGACTTAGTGGAACGTTTTCAGGCGGGAACTCCCTTGGCCGTGGCGGATCTGTCTACGGCCTACACGCCGGGCCCAAAGGGATACACTGATTATCCAGTCGCCCATAAATAAAAACGTTCAGGTCAACTGCCATGATCCCTGAAAACGACACAAGAAAAGCTCAATTGCGGACGCTTTTGGCATCCGGAATCGGGACGATTCATCTTGCTGGTATTTGCGGTGTGGGAATGGCAGGGCTCGCAATTCTCTTGAAGGCCCGTGGCTTCAAAGTAACGGGGTGTGACTTAATGCCCAATAAGCTCGCAGGCTGGCTTAAGGCACGTGGTGTTGAAGTGCGGGAGCAACACGATCCCTCACATATCACTTCCGAGGTGACCTGCGTCATTCGCAGTGCCGCAGTTCCGGCAAATGCCGCAGAGATCCAAACGGCTGTGGAGAAAAACATCCCCGTGTTCAAACGAGGCGAAGTTTTGCCTGCGTTATTGGAATTATCAGCCCACGCTATCGCGATCGCCGGCACCCATGGAAAAACAACCACGACCACCTTTGTGGCCCAGATTTTAACGTCTTCTGGACTCCAGCCGTCTTTCTGTATCGGCGGAGAGGTGGAACCTCTTGGTGGCGTTGCGGCCACGGGAGCGGGTAACATTACTGTCGTCGAAGCCGACGAAAGCGATGGGACGCTCGCCTTGTATCACCCGGAAATCGCGGTCATCACCAATATTGATTTTGATCACATGGAACATTTCGGAGGCATTGAAGAGTTTGAAGCCTGTTTTCAAACATTCATCACCCAAACCAGCAAATGCCTGATCTATTGCAAGGATGATGCGCGGGCTGACAAACTTTGCGGGAGTCACCCACACGGGGTTTCATACGGACTGTCCCCGGCGGCCATGCTTCACGCCAAACGCCTGCAGGAACATCCGGATTCAACAACCTTTCAAGTGCAATGGCAGAACCAGGATCTGGGGTTATTCACCGTGCCCACCCCAGGCCAGCATAATGTCCTGAATGCCCTCGCAAGCCTAGCGGTGGGAATTGAACTAGGGATCCAGCCCGACCTACTTCGCACCAGTCTGGCTAAAGTCGTTTTACCACGTCGGCGTTTCGAGCGCGTTATTGATCGCGATGACATCGTCGTCATTACGGATTATGCCCATCATCCCACAGAAATCACCGCCTTGGTCAGCGCCGCACACCGACTAGGACGCCCCCGTATTTTCGGCGTCTTTCAACCTCATCGTTATACCCGGACCTTGGCATTGGGCCCCGACTATCCCCTCTCCTTCCAGGGACTTGATGAGATTGTGCTCTGTCCGGTCTATGCCGCCTCCGAAACGCCTTTGGCCGGCGGCTCCATTTGGGATCTTTATGCCCACTGCCGGAAACATACACACCTTCGCACCCTGGTCGCCACTTCATTAAGGGATGCTTGGGAGTACTGTCGCAACCAGATGAGAATGGGCGATTTATTTCTTATTATCGGAGCGGGTGATGTGGATCGAATTTCACGCTGGGTGCAAGATGACCTGAAACAAATTCGCGTGGATGAGCTGCACACCTTGATTGGGCGCGCCATCCGTCAGATCGATCTCACCGCCACCGTCGTCAAAGGCAATGAACCTCTGGGCGGACGGACCACGCTGGGGGTCGGTGGGCGAGCCGATCTCTGGATGGAAGTCGGTACAGAACAAGATCTAATCAAAATTGCACGGTGGTGTCGGCAGGAACTCATTCCGCTTCAGATGTTGGGCGGTGGCAGCAATGTACTCGTGAGCGATTTAGGCGTCCGGGGAGTTGTGGCCAGACTTACAGGAGAATCCTTCCGCCGGATTGAAGAGAAAGAGGGGCTGGTTGTTGCCGGAGCCGGTGCACCGCTTGTCCGCCTGGCCAGTTGGGCGGAAGAACATGAAAAAACGGGTTTTGAGTTTCTGGAAGGAATTCCTGGTTCCGTTGGGGGCGCCGTTTTCGGCAATGCTGGAGCCTGGGGTAGCTCCATAGCTGACGTCATTGCTTGGGTACGTGTCCTTGATCAAGACAACCAGAGCCGCACGCTGACACGTCAGGACATCGAATTTGGCTATCGCTCTTGTCCGACATTGAGAGACCTGATCATCATTGAGGCGGGCTTCCGGCTCAAACCTGGTGACCCTGCGGCCATCCGCCAGCGGCACACGGAATTGGCAGTTCATCGCAAATGGATGAAAGGCCTGCGGTCGGCTGGCTCAATTTTCAAAAATCCGGTTAACCAATTTGCGGGCAAATTGATCGAAGCCTCTGGCCTCAAGGGGTTCACGGTGGGGGGCGCCAGTATTTCCGATCACCATGCCAATGTCATTGTGACGCAGACCGGGGCAACGGCCTCGGACGTTCTCGCTGTTTTGGAAATCACCCGCGAGGAAGTCCGGCGGCAACAGGGGATCCGCCTTGAACCTGAAATTAAAATTCTGGAATAATTTCCTTAGTGCCCGTCAATAAATAATCTATTCAATTCTCATGCGATCCTATCGTTCCATATCAAGAACCCTCCCCGAACCCAAATCCTCGCCTAAGGACGTTCCGGCCACAATGGACTCGCATGATTCGCCCTGCCCACGCGGCTCAGCAAGCTTCGCCCTCCAGAAGAATCATCTCCCCTTTATAGATCATGTCTTCTGGAGGGCGAAGCTTGCTGAGCCGGGTCTTTTTCAACAGGTTAGGGGTGAGTGAATTTAGGTTTGTACATGTTATTTATCAACGCGCTCTTAGCGTCCCACAGGACGCCACGGCTGTAAGCCGGTTAGACTGAAGGCTGTTAGGTCAAAACGAGAAAACACAGGTTACAAAAACATTAGATGACCGGGGCCCCTAATCAGATGAGATCTCTCGTATTCCCTTATAGTCTAACAGCCTACAGTCTTTTAACCTTATTCCATTAACTACAATGATGCAGTTCATAAAAAAACGTGCTAGGGTATAAAACAGTTTCAACAACAAGGAGAGCTTATGACGATTAATGAACTGTCGCGTGATGAGAAATTAGCCTTGGTGGCATTAACGGAAGTAGCGGTTATAAGCGATCGGGACATTACCGACACCGAGGTGGCCCAGATTGAGGCCATCGTGGATGGGCTTGGCGAAGATCTCTTCCAGGAATTAGCCGAGGAGGCCGAGCGCCGCTTCGCGGAACGTACCTCACTGAAAACGTTTCTCACGACCCTCACCAACCCCGATGCCCGCGAACTGATTTTTGGCACCGTTCTCAACGAGAACCTAGCTAACACCATACCCCACGAGCAGGCCGAATTCATGGACTGGCTATCCAAAACCTGGGATTTGCGCGTTACGGTTGAGAAAGGTGTATAGTCCCTGAAAGCTCGTGATACCATGGACGCGCTGGCTAGCGGACTGGCCGTTATAATCGACGCGCTGGCGATTTTTAGTGGTTTTATAGCCGCCACCTGGCTGCGGTTTGACAGCGGCTTGATTGCCGTCGATAGCGTGCCCCCACGCTTGTATTTCATGTACGGCTGGGGCGCCGCCATCACGACCATTATCTTTTTGTTTATCTACCGTGCCTTAGGGCTTTTTGTACGGCCTCAGCAGGGCCGGTTCCCCGAACGGATCCCCCGCCTCATCCGGGCTACCGGTTTGGGGATTCTTATTACGACCGCACTGGGATTTGCGATTCGGCCTGAAGATTTTCCGCCATTTTCACGTTTAACGATTGCGCTCGCAGGTGTTCTGATTCTTTTATTAGTCATCATTGAACGCTGGCTCCTTTTCCGGCTGGAGCTGAACCTTGCCCGTAGCGGGTCAAACCATAAGCGCATTCTCATCATCGGCACGGACGCGGTCGCGTCCCATCTCAAGCGTGGCCTGAAAGCGGACCCGCGGCTTCGCTCTATCGTTACTGGCTTCATCGAAACCGGTACTTCGGCAACGTCCCCCGAAATTCCACCCAACTTGATTTGCGGACATCTTGATAAACTCGATGAAATTCTCGACACCCATCCCGCAGACCAAATCATTCTTGCCGACAGCACCATCGGCCATCAACGCATTCTTGAGATTATTATGGCCGCCGAACGCAACATGATCACGTTCAACATGGTGCCCGACATCTTTCGGATCATGACGGGCAGCATGGATATGTATACCGTGGACGACATTCCCCTGCTGGGCGTAAGCCGCTGGCCACTGGACACCTTCTGGAATCAGATACTGAAACGAGGAGAGGATATGCTAGGTTCGTTCCTGGGGCTCATCTTCCTCGCTCCACTTTTCGGGATTCTTTACCTGCTCATTAAGCGCTCTTCACCCGGCCCGATATTCTACCGACAAAAACGATGCGGAGAAAATGGGAAGGAATTCACCATTTACAAATTTCGAACCATGAGGATGGACGCCGAAAGAGAAACCGGGCCAGTTTGGACCGTGGAAAATGACCCGCGTCGGACTGCACTTGGGACCTTTCTGCGCCATACCAACATTGATGAACTGCCCCAACTCTGGAATGTCCTGCGGGGTGATATGAGCTTAATCGGGCCCCGCCCTGAGCGTCCTCACTTTGTCGAGAAATTCAAGGACGACATTGATCGATATATCTGGCGGCATGCCTCCAAGCCGGGAATGACTGGCTGGGCGCAGGTCAATGGCTTGCGCGGCAACACCAGCATTGTTGAGCGCATAAAATACGATCTGTATTATCTGGAAAACTGGTCATTGGCGTTGGACTTCAAGATTATGCTCCGCACCTTCTCGGCCCAGAAGAATGCGTATTAAGGATTGACACCGAAGCGCGGTAATTGATATCGATAACACTCCTTTTCGGGCACCCGTGGTGAAATTGGCAGACACGTAAGATTCAGGTTCTTATGCCGCAAGGTGTGGGGGTTCAAATCCCTCCGGGTGCACCATCCTTCGATACATTGATTTCCCTTTCTTTCTAAGCGGTTCGTGGTATTATTAAGACTTAGGAACCCATGGGGGCGACTGGTTTCGACGTGTTGGTTGAAGCCTCAGTGGCGCGCCGAGGACTCCGGTTGGCCTCGTTAATCATATCCGGAAAAAACATAAAAGCGAACACAGAGTACGCTCTCGCGGCTTAACTGACTGCGACGTTTCCCCGCCAACACCTGCTAGGCGGAGTGAAACGACTACAGCAGGTTAGTCTAGAAGTTGTGTGACCGGGCTTTTAGGCGAAACTTAACGTGGACGCTGGTTATGATAGTGGCCTGACGATCGGCAGCTGTCATAATGAGATTTATTGATCGGATACGCGCGTAGAAGCTGTGGTGACTCCAGTGCGGACGGGAGTTCGATTCTCCCCGCCTCCACCATCCTTCGTTCGCAGCGCAGCGAGAGCGAAGGATGCCACACCGTAGACCCGGTATTTCCGGGCGGAGGTGGGCCTGCCCATAAGCGGCGCTGCGAGACTACGGCTTGGCATGCCATCTTCCGCAGGTCATTGTCGCTTTGTCCACTTGGCGATCTCGTGAAGTGCCGCCTCAGCTTCCTGTTCGTTCGAGATCCCTGAAATGGAACTGATCCATACGCCTCGTGGATCTAAGGACTTGAACAGAAGATCCAGATCCTTTGCTGGTAAGGACAGACAGAGTGCCTTCTTCTTGTTCTGGATGAGTTGGTATACCTCAATCCAGTCCGCCCAGTAATTCTGGCCAGCCCCGGGAACCCATTGAATCGCATGAATCTCGGGGATTTCCAGGAGCCGGTCTAGGTAGCGCAGCGCCTGCGGGCCATCAAGATGGTAGATGCAGCGATCCATGTGTTGGCATTCCCGGATAATACCAGGAATGAATAGCTTCTCAAACGCAGCATCCGAAATCATGCAGGAAAAATCGTTTGACGGAACATGATATTTTCCCTTGCAGATCGCTGGCAACCACGTGGTGCTTGGCATGCCCGCCGCAGACAATATTTTATGGAACTCGTCGTACACTTCCAGAAAATCCCCGGTTATCCTGTCGCAGAGACGTTTAATCGCATCTGGGTGCTCGATCGTATCGATGAGCAGCTCCTGTGGATCCCGGAACGCAGCGATCGCGTCGCCGCCCCCGTGCAAGTCTGTATAGCCGACAATGAACGTGTCCTTTCCCGCCTCAATCAAGGCCTCTGTCATTTCGCTCAGCTTCCTGAAGTAGAAAGCGTTTTTGTCCAGGCGTAGCTTATCGACGGATTCGTCAGACCAGTCGGCAAGCACGGGCTTGCTCCACGCCGTCGTCTCGCCATATTCCATCTCGCAGCCGTAAAAGGCGGAAAAGATTTCCGGTCCGAGATTGGGCCATACGATCGGAAGACTGTCTGCAAAATGCACGGTATTCCGTAGGTGTGCTTCCGCCTGTGCCACAATATGCGCGGTATCCATCCAGCGCTCACGAATAGTAGCGTGTTTCTTTTGAGGAACGGACTTGAGAGCGTCTGACGGTGCAGAGAAAGCCATCGAGACAAGCGGACGGTCCACGATATCGCAATCCCACCACGCTTCATACCGATTCAGTACTTTTTCAAAATCAGGTTTCAATTCAAATTTGCTCAAATTTTTCCTCCAACTTCATTCATCATATTTAGAAAACATAAATTTTGTCTGCACATAACAGCCCAAGGCAAAGACATTATCATAATGTAGCACCGATCTGTGATCGGAAATTTCGAAAAATTCCGCACACAGTGCGGTGCTACATGTCCTTCGGGCAGGGCAGACGCATTTAATCCCTCTATTTTTTGCAACCTTCTCGCCCTCACACCGGAGCCCAATCGAAAAAATGCGCCTAAAGATCTAGAATAGCGAGAAATCAGATGCCTTTGCCCAGCTCAACAGCCTAATCTAAGTTGATATGAACGACCGCATAAGGTATAAATTCGGATTATGCGTCCTCTTATAACGGCTATACGAACGTTGACCCTTTTCCCTGTGCCAGGGCGGGATTCTGACCGGCTTTCGAGCGCCCTCCCCTTTTTCCCTGCCATTGGGGTTCTCATCGGCACGCTCGTTGTCCTTTCCCTCTATGCAGCCAGCCGGGCCGGCTGGGTCGCCGGTGCCGGCGTGCTGGCCATGATTATTTCGGTGTGGATCACGCGGGGCTTGCATGTTGACGGTTTAGCCGACGTTATGGATGCGCTGGGCGCAAGCCGAACGCGGGAACGGCGGCTGGAAATCATGAAGGATCCTCATACCGGCGCGTTTGGCGTGATCGCCATCGTGGCCGACCTTCTTCTCAAAACGGTGGCCCTAACCCACTTGGCCAGCCTCGGCCAATGGTCACTTGCCTTGATTCCCTTCATTGCCTCACGAACTGCCCAAGTTCTTCTAGCTACCACACTGCCTTATGCTCGTCTGGAAGGGGGCAAAGCCGCCGCCTTCGTGCAAGGAGCCCGCCCCTACCATCTGGTACTCGCCCTCGTTGCCGCGATCGCCTTTTGTCTGGCCGCATCGGAACTGCCGGGACTGCTCCTCCTCATCCAGGGGCTAATCGTTGCCTGTTTGTTAAGACTCTGGATGAAGCATCATTTTGGCGGTGTCACCGGTGATCTTCTGGGCGCCTCCAACGAAATCATTGAAACAGGGCTGCTGACTTTTGCGGCCTTCATTGCCACGGCAGGGATTTGATGACTACATTCAGTGTAATCTGGTTTCTCTTCATTGCCGTGATAGCCTGCGGCCTCAGTGCTTCGATTATCATGGCACTCCGGGCACCCCTTCAAAAAAACTCCACCATCACCCATGTCCTGCTGGCCCTTTCGATTCTCGCCGCCGGCCTATTACTGCTCCGCCCCCACGAAGACACCTTTACCGGGCTCGATACATCCTGCTACCGCCTGATGGCACACGCCTTCGCGCAGGGCCGTCAGCTTCACGATATTGACCCGACGTTGAAGGAAGTCCCCGAGGCGTTGCGGCGTTCCGTCCTGCTCGAATACCAGAAGTGGGGCCGCGACACACGCGATCGCTCCTTCCAGATTACCTCACTGAAGGACTGCACGATTCAACCTTATTTCTATCCGTTTCTCCCCATGACGGCAGCAGGAATCGATATCTTATTCGGGAAACAATCTGGCGATTACTTTGTGCCGATCATCGGCTGGCTAGTCTTTGCACTCATCCTTTGTACCGGCGCCGCACTCGGCAATAAATACGGCCTTCTTGCCAGCGTGATCCTGTTGCTTGGAACGCCATTGCCCGCCTATCTGTTCCGTGGCTATTATGCCGAATCTGCCGCAGCCGGCCTGGCGGTTATGGTGTTACTGGGGCTCACGCTATCCGTGAGGTCACGCCTCTTCCGCCTATTCTCCTCACTGGCTATCGGGCTTGCCGTATGCTTCCACCCTGTGGCCATCGTCCTCGCGCTCCCTGCCCTTATTATGATCCTGATCGACCCCACCCTCTCCCGCAAAGGCGTCTTTTTGAGGCTCATTGGGTTTGCTGCGGGACTCGTTCCTTTGTGGGCCATGACGGTCTGGGGGTGCCAGCCTTACGGCAATATGGTGAATTGGCAGGAATTCCAGAGCCGGCTGTCCGCCCAGCCCCTGCAAAAACTACTAGCCCTTTTCGTGGTGATTTTTTCATTTTTAGTTTTAGCCCTGATCGCGGGCTCATCTGCCTTCAAATCACGCCTCACCCATATGCTTCGTCGGACAATAAGCCACCCCGGCTTTTTCTTGATCCTTCTGATCATCACCCTCCTTCCCCTAGCACTCCCTCATTCGGTGTGGGCGGGCCAAATGCTTGTACGGGCCGGACTGCGCGAATATTGGGATGGAGTACGATGGGGGTATGGGATCATCCTGATGGCTGGAGTGATCGCGACCTTCTGCACCAAAAGTCACCCCCGTTCTCGCGCCTTGCTTCTGCTCGCTTTCTTCCTCGCGCCCTTTTTCTTTTATCTAAAGGGGTTTGAGCCCATGGGACTTTGGAGCCAACGGCGCCTGATTCCGCTTGCGTTACTCCTGATTGTCGCCCTCATCCCTCCGCTGGCAATAGCCTGTAAACGGGCGGAACAACACTACGGGCGTTTCCTCATCACCCTGATCTCCGGCGGCTTACTGCTTGCCGGGCTCTATAACTTTATTCAATGGCCTGCGCCCTATCTTGCACGCCATGAAAAAGGAGCCACGGCCTGGGTCGCTTCATTTTCAAAAGACCTGGGTCAACGCCTCACTTTCTTTGATTATTATCCCTACAGTGTCCCTTTCGCCGCTTCAGGCAAAACTCGTGTCATCGGGCTTAGCGAATATGGGTTTTCGGGCCTTCCCATGCTCTCGAAATGGTTGGCAGAGCGTGCGGTGCAGGAAGATGTTTTCTGGGTCACTGCCTATGAGAACCCTGGCCTTGAAGAAGGCGTATTGCTTGAAAGTATCGGCCATCAAACGGTAAGTTTTGATCGCATTGTGAGCAAAACCGCACTCCCGGCAGAATGTCGAAAACATGTACTTGATATTGAGATTTTAAAAGGGATCCCCGCCGCCCACGCCCAGACACTTTCCCTTCATAAAGTTTTCGATGAGGGTCCGTTGGCTTTACGCGGGGTTTGGGGCAAAGAAAGTTCAATCCAGAAAGGCAACAACATGTTGCCCGCTCGCTGGAGTCGAGAGGGCTCGGCCATCATCGGCCCGGTTCCCCTTGCCGGACAAACTATCCGCATCACGCTTGAAGCGGCCGCCTCACGTGATGATGGATTACCGGGTCAAATACTAAAAATCACTCCGCCCTGGCAAGGCGCTGGCTTGGCGCTAATGGTTAGCAATGACTTTACGCAGGTTTCCGGTGTGCTCACCCGTCCAACTAATTCGCCTGATGCTCCGCCTACCGGAATTTATACGCTTTCATCAGACACTCCCTATGATCCAGCGAAAATTGGTATTCACGGGTACCCGAACGATCTAGGCGCTCGAATTCATCTGCTAAAAATGGAAATGGAAACCAAGTGACCAAAATCGTTGCTTATCTTTTGATATTCGCGTCAACAGGCCTGCTGACAACCGGATGCAAACCGACCGCAGCCCCTCCTCCCCGTTCTTCCTCGTCGGAGCCCCGCGTCATTTCCTTGGCCCCCAGCATAACTGAAATTGTTTACGCATTGAACGGAACCCATCAACTGATCGGGCGCAGTTCCGCCTGCGATTATCCGCCCGAAGCCGTTAGTAACGTCCCTGTTATTGGCGATTTTGGAGTGCCCTCCCTGGAACGTATGGTGTCGCTCAGGCCGGATCAAGTGCTCTACACCGATGTTGCCGATCCGATGATGGACAGCAAGATGAAGCGAGTTGGCCTCCACCCGGTGCACATTGCCTGTGAGCGACTCAATGATATCCCCTCTGCCATCGTCCACGTTGGCCAGTTGCTTCAACGCGAAACCGAAGCACAGGCTTTGGCCTCCAATCTGGTCGAGCAAATTCAGATGGCTCGTCAAGAGACCGCCGCGTTTACAAATCGACCGCGTGCCTTGGTCTTAATCTGGAATGACCCATTTTATGCTGCTGGCCGTAAGTCTTTTGTTTCTGATCTTGTCGAACTGGCCGGAGGCCACAACATTGGAGACGAGATCAACCGTGATTATTTTCAAGCTTCTTCAGAATGGGTCTTGGCGCACGATCCTGACATCATTTTTTGTTTCTTTATGGCTAACAGCAAACCGGTCAAGCAAACCATCCTGAATCAACCTGGTTGGCGTCGCATAAAAGCAGTCAAAGATGGACGGGTCTATGATGGGTTTGATAACAATGTAGCCTTACGTCCTGGTCCTCGCGTGATGCAGGGCCTTGAGGCCATTAAACGACGGATTCAGGAACATTAAGCTGTCGCCTGCAGGGGTTCATGCATAATCGAAGAAATTTTTGGCTGGTACTGGGTTTGACACCGCTCATTTTGACGCTTTGCGTCATGATGGGGCCATCGGGATTTGGCCTGCCTGACATCAATACCGAACGTGAGATTTTCATGCTTCGCCTGACGCGGGTGGTATGTGGCCTCGTGATCGGCGCGGCCTTATCCTGCTCCGGTGTTGTCTTTCAGGCCGTCTTACGAAATCCGCTGGCTGAACCGTACATTCTGGGGGTTAGCAGCGGGGCCGGCCTAGGCGCGGCTATTGCCATTGTGACGGGTATTTCCGCTCTCGGGGCCACCATTCTCCCGCTCTGTGCGTTTGTTATGGCACTCATCACACTGGCCATCGTTTATGCCTTAGCGCGCAACGGAACGTCCTCTTCGATCTATGGCCTCATTCTCAGCGGAGTGATCGTCAGCGCGGTATGCTCAAGCCTATTGATGTTCATGGTGTCCGTGTCCTCTATCGAGGGAATGCACAGTATCCTCTGGTGGATGCTGGGAAACCTGGAAGTCACTTCCTATTCCGTTTTAACTTTTATCGGGCTATTAATCGTAGCCGGTTGTCTGGGGCTCTGGGCGTTGTCCCGTGAATTGAACGCCCTCACTCTTGGCCACCAGATGGCACATCACCTGGGAATCCGGGTCAAAGCAACGGTTGTCGTAGCCCTGCTCCTGGCAACGCTGATTGCCTCAGCCGCCGTGGGCGTTGCGGGCTTGATTGGGTTTGTCGGGTTGATCGTTCCCCACATCATGCGCAGTCTGGTGGGCGCAGATCACCGACGCTTGATTCCGTCAGCTGCTATAGGCGGAGGCGCATTTTTGGCAGCATGCGATGCCTTGGCCCGGACCCTCATGCCAGTTGAAATCCCGGTAGGCGTGATCACGGCCTTGCTGGGCGGACCTTTCTTCTTGATTCTGCTCAAACGACGACGCGTCCAAAACTGGCTCGAATGACCTCACGCATGACCCCTGCCATCCAACTTACAAGTATCACTGCAAAATACCGTGAGCACGCGGTGTTAAAAGACCTGTCGTTAACGATTCAGCCCGGCGAAATGATCGGAATTTTGGGTCCCAATGGTGCCGGTAAATCGACCTTATTCAATTGTGTATCCGGCCTTTTGACCCCCACCTCCGGCACGGTTAAATTATTTGGCACCGACCTCAGGAAAATGCCCCCCCATGAACGCGCAAGGGCCATCGCCGTGGTTCCCCAAGAGTTAGAAATTCCGGTTCCCTACACCGTTGCAGAAATTGTCATGATGGGACGTACCGTATCAATAGGGCGTTTTTCGAGTCCCTCCGCGCGCGATCGGCAGGCCGTGGAACGTGCCATGGTTTATACTGATGTAGCGGATATCCGACAGCGGCCACTCAATGAGCTGAGCGGTGGGGAACGGCAACGTGCCATTGTGGCCATGGCGCTCGCCCAGGAACCGCGGATCATTCTGATGGATGAAGCCACCTCGCACCTCGACATTAATCATCGGCTGGAAATCATGCAACTGGTCGAAAGGCTGAACCGGGAAGAAGGGGTTACGGTGATGATGATCAGCCATGACCTCCAAATGGCAGCGGAATTTAGTCGCCGTTTGATCATCTTGCACCAAGGGCAAATTGTTGCCGATGGCCCCCCACACTCCGTCCTCACTGAAGATACCTTGCGACGCGTTTACCATTGCGATGTTCGTGTCTGCCAGGATCCCAAAAGTGGAGGCATCAGTATCATGGCCGCACCACGATTACCGTCTGTTGGCACGGGTAAAGGGATCCGTATTCACGCCGTGGCCGGGGGCGGTTGTGGCGAGGCCACGCTCCGCAGACTCGCCCTGTGTGGCTATACCCTGAGTTGCGGAGTAGTGAACCGAGGTGATATGGATGCCGAAATAGGGGCGGTACTTAGCGTTAGCCTGGCTCTGGAGAAACCATTTTCGCCCATTAGCCGTGAAGCGCTCCAGGTCGCCCGGGAGATGGCGGCCAAAGCCGATGTCCTGGTTTTAACGCCTATTCCGTTCGGATCCGGTAACTTGGCCAATCTTGAACTTCTCGATGAGGCTTTAACGGCAGGAAAACCAGTTTTTATCGCTTCAGGTATTGAAAACCGAGATTTCACACTTGCCCGCAACGCTGAAAAATCGATACTGTTATTATTAAGCCGGGGTGCAAAATTATATCGGGATGTAGCTGAATTGTTAACGCTTCTTCCTGCTAAACTGTCAGACTGATAAATCATAAGAATGGAGCCGGATCTATGTTCGCTAAAGTTACTTTTCTTGGAGCTGCCGAAAATGTTACCGGTTCACGCTATTTACTTGAAATTAACGAGACCCGCCTTCTGATTGATTGTGGTCTATTTCAAGAGCGTGCACTCGCGGCCCGAAACTGGGATCCGTTCCCGGTCGAGCCTTCCTGTATTGACGCCGTTCTTTTAACCCATGCCCATATCGACCACTGCGGCTACCTTCCCCGGCTTGCTAAAAACGGCTTTAAAGGGCCCATCTACGCGACCGTCCCCACGGCCGATATTGCCAAAACGGTGCTTTTGGATTCGGCTAAGATCCAGGCGGAAGATGCGGCGTACAAGAAGAAACGACATGCTAAAGAAGATCGGCCTAGCCCACATCCCATTGAACCCCTTTATACCATTGAAGATGTGGAAAAGTGTTGCACGCTCTTCGCTCCCGTCGAGTACCGTAAAAAGCTGTTTCTTGATAAGGGGATTGAGATCACTTACGTGGATGCCGGACACATTCTGGGCTCAGCGTCAATCCACATTCAAGCTAACGGTAAATCCATCGTATTCTCCGGAGATATCGGGCGCTGGGATCGCCCCATTCTCGAAGATCCCGATTATTGCCCAGTCGCCGACTATATCGTCATGGAATCAACCTACGGCAATCGGCTCCACGAAAAAACGGCGCTCATTGCCGACCGGCTTTGCCAAGTGCTTAAGGATACTGTGAAACGAGGTGGGAACCTGATCATTCCGACCTTCGCTATCGAGCGAGCTCAGGAAGTTCTCTATTATTTCAACACCCTGCTCGCCGATAAATGTATCCCGAATGTTATTGTTTTTCTGGATAGCCCGATGGCCATCACGGTGACAAAAATATTTGAGCGGAACATGAATATCCTAGATTCCGACATGAACCGGCTGGTTCAGGAGAAACGTTCGCCCTTCCATTTCCCTGGCCTTGAAATGATCCCGACGGTGGATGCCTCCAAAGCCATCAATACCATCAAAGGAACAGTGGTGATCATGGCGGGCTCAGGTATGTGTACCGGAGGGCGAGTCAAACATCATCTGGCCAACAACATCAGTCGACCGGAAAGCACCGTCCTGTTTGTGGGGTATCAAGCCGTTGGCACTCTGGGACGCCTGATACTCAATGGAGTGACACCCGTCCGCCTGTTTGGAGAGCTACACCCTGTTCGTGCCAAACTCGAGCAAATCACCGGGTTTTCCGCCCACGGAGATCGTGATGAACTTTTGAAATGGCTTACGAGGCTGGATGTTAAAGTAACGCGCAACATCTTCGTCACCCATGGTGAACCCGAGACAGCGCATCACTTTGCAGAAACGCTCCGTCAGGAAAAGAAAGTTTCTGCATCGGTTCCGAAGTATGGCGACGTCGTCGTTCTTGAATAAAAGGGGGCGCCACGCTCATGCGCAAGTTTGCCATTGCTCTATTTGTCCTGATCGCCGCGCTGCCCTTCCTTTTTAGATCGGGGCGGCATAACCCGACGGCAACGGGCAAGGCGGCTAACGAAACGCTCACCATTATATCGCCCCATCGCAGAGAAGTCCGGCTGGAGTATTCTCGTGGCTTTTCAGAATGGATGCAGGCCCAGCACCACCGTCAAGTTGCGATTCAATGGCTGGATGTGGGAGGCGCTTCCAAGATCATGAAGGAGCTCGAATCACGTTATGGCGCCTCACCTGACAATCCTGGTGTGGATCTCATGTTCGGCGGCGGGATTGCCCCTTTTCTCACAGCTATCCAAAATAAGTGGTTGGCCAAAACAGAATTAGCGCCTGGACTGCTGGACAACATTCCCAAGACCTGCGCAGGGTCACCCGTCTACGATCCCGGGCAACGCTGGTATGGAGTCACCTTAAGCGCCTTCGGAATCCTCTATAACCGACCTTTGGTGAAACGGCTCGCCTTGCCTGTCCCGCTGTCATGGAACGATCTCGCGCGACCGGAGTATTATTCATGGGTTGGCTCCGGAGACCCCCGCTCCAGCGGCTCGGTTCACATGTGCTATGAAATCATTCTTCAAACTTATGGACTTGAAAAAGGCTGGCCGATCATCACCCGAATTTGCGCCAATGTCAGAGGCTTCGGGGAGGCGGGTGGCACCGTGCCACGCGAGGTAGCCGCCGGCGATATTGCAGCCGGCATGGTTATTGACCAATATGCCCAAACGGTTATCAAATCCGTGGGCGGAGACGCGCTCGCGTTCGTGTTGCCACAAAAAGAGACCGTCATCGGGCCGGATCCCATCGCCATGTTGCGCGGAACCAAAAAGCACGAACTGGCTAAACTGTTTATGGAATATACGCTTTCAGAGGCGGGCCAGCGGCTATTGTACCAAGCGGCGGGAATCAATGGGCAGCAACATAATTTATATCGTATGCCCGTCCTTAATGCCCTTTATCAAGACGCCGACGCCCCCAAACCGAACCCTTATGATTTTCCAGCGGGGCTCGTCTATGACAATGAACTGGCCACGCGCCGGTGGACCATTCTGAATGATTTAATGGGAGCATGGTTAATCGACGCACATGCCGACCTTAAGGTTGCCTGGAAAAATTCCATGCATCAGCCTCCTGCGCTGATAGAAAAACTTTGTTGCTCGCCCGTGACGGAAAAAGAGCTGGAAGCACTGATCCCCACCTGGAATAATCCACGCCGCAAACAAGAAGTCATGCAAAAATGGTCACAAGACGCTCAAGCTCGCTATCAAATCGGATCAACGACACCGTGAATAAATATTTTCAGATTATTATCGTCTTCATATTTATGGCTCCATTAGCCCAGGTTTCAGTGGAAGCCCAAACGCCTTTGGACACGACCCTCACCAACCTCGCACCCGAGCCCGAGGTCGTGCCACCCGTAGAGACCACACCGGTGATCACCAACCAGTTTCCCGTGATCACCAATCAAATTCCAGTGGTCAAACCGAAGCCCGGAACGAAAGCGAGCGGGGCCAGCATATTGAACGCGTTTTCAGGAAGCCTTGGGCAAACCTACAGCGTTTCTGGACGCACGCTGAAATTCCCCGCCCCTCAACCGTCGCCCCGCAACTCGGACGCCTGGAGACGAAACCTGGATCTTGGCGTGAATCGATCACAGGGCAACACGGATACCCTGCGTTATTCTCTCGGCCTGAATGCCGTGAAAGAAAAAGAGGATAATACATACCGCTTTCACGCCCGTGGCGCCTATGGCGAGAGCGATGGGACTAGAGACACCGAGAATGCCCAAGCGACAGCGCGTTATGACCGTCAATTGACACCCACCCTGTACGCCCTAGGTGCCCTGGATTGGATGACCGATCCCATCGCTGAATTAGATTATCGGGTCACCGGCATCCTCTCGCCAGGTGTTCACATAGTCCGTTCCAAAACCGCCCTTCTGAACATTGAAATCGGGGCTGGATATATTGAGGAGAAAAAAGAAAATGATGAAGATGGATATGCGGCCGGTCGTGCTGCCTTCGCCGCAGAGAAGCTCATTAATGATCATCTCTTGGGCTGGGCCTCCGTCGAATATCTCCCGAAACTGGTAGATACCAGTGTGTTTTATATTAACTCAGAGATCGGTGTCGCATCCTATATCACCCGTGATCTGAGTTTGATCATCTGCTATCAAGACCGCTATGACAGCAACCCTGCGGAGGACAAGCAAGCTAGTGACTCCATTTTCTCTACCGCGTTAAGTTTGAATTTTTGAAAAAATTCGGGTAATAAACACTCATGCAAAGTAAATGGACCGCCGAACGGATCAAGCACCTCAAGGGAACCTGTAAAATCTCCTGTCTGACCGCCTACGACTATACCACCGCCAAGCTGGTCGATGCTGCGGGGATTCACGTGGCCCTTGTAGGAGATTCGTTGGCCAACACCATGCTCGGACACGCTAACACCCTATCCGTCACCATGGAACAGATGCTGCACCACACCACCGCCGTGGCGCAGGGTATCACCACGGCCCTGATCGTGGCCGATATGCCCTTCATGTCCTATCAAATCTCAACGGAACAAGCGCTTGAGAATGCCGGGCGTTTTCTCAAGGAGGCCGGTGCTGATGCCGTAAAAATTGAGGGAGGCGCATTCCGCGCTCAAACCGTCGCTACGTTGGTAGCCAACGGAATACCCGTTTTAGGCCACATCGGCCTTACCCCCCAAAGCATTCGCCAGACTGGCTACAAGGTGCAAGGGCGCCAAAATGCCAGTGCAAAAAGACTTATAAGCGATGCTAAAGCCTTAGAGGCGGCAGGTGTGTTTGGTATTGTGGTTGAATGCGTGCCTGCCAAACTGGGAGCAGCCATCACGAAAGCCGTGCACGTCCCAACCATCGGAATCGGAGCGGGGCCCGGCTGCGACGGCCAGGTGTTGGTTACCCACGATCTGCTGGGATTATCTGGAAATACCGCGCCGCGATTCGTCAAACAATACGTCAATCTTGAAGAACACATGGTAAAGGCGTTTAAAGAATACAAGGCCGACGTGGAATCCGGCAGATTCCCCACTACCAAACAGTGCTACTGAATTCTAACTCCTGTTTCCTGACTTCTGCGCTTGCAAAACCTGGTTTTGCAAGTGCTATTGATATTCCATGATTTCGAGCCAGCGGGTCCCCTTTTCCCCCAACCGCCACTGTCCATGATCCTCAACAACCAGGCGGCAGCCATTACGACCTAGAACCTTTGAATCGGCTTTCAGAACGGTGGCCTTGCCCCGGGTCGCTGACTGAATATCGTCCGGCGTCGCCATGCGACCGGATAAAATGGCGCCATTCTCTGAACAGGTCAGCACCATCCACCCCCCAAAAAAGGAAGCACCTTCCCATAACCCCGGGTAGCGTCGGAAATAGTCCAGCGGAGCGCCGACCTGAATCAAAAGGGAAAAGGCATGCGGCACGCTCTGTACAAAACTTTTAAACCCTGAGGCGGCTAAGACATCACGCTGCTTGAAAAAAACCAACGGACTTAAGGCAAATAAATTTTGACCATTGAAAAGCCCATGATCCGGTTTTAATTTTTGTGCACGGAACCAAGCGCCAAAGTGTTCATTGCCGATTAACCCGACCTCGAAGTGCAGGTGAGCTCGATTCAGGGGAATGCCACCTGAAGAGGTATTCCCCATCGTACCCAGCAGCGCCCCTGGCAGGACGGCTTGCCCGACACGCAAATCCGGAGAAACAGCGGCTAGATGGGCGTAAAGGGTATATACCGGCCCCATCACATCATGATGAAGCAGAATAACGTAATTGCCATAATTGGAGTTGCCCGGTTTCTGATTGATATAACCAACCGTCCCTTCGGCCACTGCATGGACCTCATCCAGCGGCACGCCTCGCTTATTCCGTTGTAAAGCAGCAATATCGATGCCTTCGTGAAAAGAAGAAAAAGAATGCTTCCCAATTTGGACTGTTCGCACAGACCCATAGAGCGCGGACTCAGTTGTTCCTGACGCCGTTGGTTGGAAGACGCCGGGGATGGTTGGATCTAATGTTTTACGATCGGTAGGCGTCACAATGTGGCTGAATGAGGGCGGCGCCGCCCCCTTCGCGATGGGACAAACCCCTAATAGAAAAAGCCATAGCCAAGATATTTTAAAATTTATCATAAATCAGGTGGAGCCCTTTAGAAAGGTTCGGCAGGAATTTTGACTGAAATTGCGCGAGGTAAGACGGTAACTTTAAACAAGGAATCAGCGCCGAATTCTTCACCATCTAATTGAGCGGGCTCCTTACGAGCCAGCCTGATTTCGATGTCACGTCCCTGCACGTGCATGGAACGGCGGTGCAGTTCGGCAGACAAGTCCCTGATTTTATCGGGATTATGACGAATCGCCAGCAGATACCTGGCCAAATAATCTGCGTGATCTGCAAACAACACGACATCCAGAAGGCCATCATCCGGATAGGCTTCCATGCTGAAGTCAAAATCTCCGGCATAGATCCGCGTATTATTGATAACCAAATTAATCATCTGCCCATTATACCAGACGCGACCATCAACAATGACCTCGGCCTCAACGGGTTCATGGGCAAAAAAACGGGATCCAAGGGAGATCGTGTATAAAAAACGTCCTCGCGCCATAAACTTCAGCCAGGGAATCTTGTCTATTCTTCGTTTGCTGACATTACGTTCCTTTAAAATCCTAGAATCCAGCCCTATCGTCAGCGCATCGGCAAAATACGTGCCATTGATCAGACCCAAATCCAACTGATAGTCCGCTCCATGCGAAATTGCCGAAACCGCCCGTCTAAGGTCGCGGGGAGAAAACTCGTTGCGGAGGCGAATCCCCATAGACTTGGCGATATCATTGCCCGTGCCGATTGGGATAAAAGCGTAGGCGGGAAGCCGACTTAGCGGAAAACGGGATTTATGCTGCATAATCCCATTAATCACTCCGGCATGAGTGCCATCCCCGCCGATTCCTGCTACTAAATCATAGGTACCGGCTTCCACGCGGGCGAGTGAATCGGCCACCTGATCTTTGATCTCACACTTTGCGTGAAGAGAGGATAGATCGAATTCCACATTTTGTCGGTGGAACAGCTCCGCAACGTCGAGCCATAAGCGACCGGCCGCACCGCCCGCAGCACTAGGATTTAGGACACACAGCACCTTCATATTTCACCGTGCTGAAATTTAGACATAAATTAGGTTAAAACAAAAACAAAAAAAGGCAATGCCTTTGAAAAGCATTGCCTGTCAGGTCGTTGTGTAAGATCTTATTTTTTGATCTTTTTGGGCGCCTTGAGCATGATCCGAACTGCAGATGCGTCCATTTTTTTGACTTTGTCAGCATCCACACCAAGCCCCACCAAGCGCTTGCGTTGAACTTTTTCACGGCGTTTCTTGTCAGATGCCCCTTTAACAGGACGCCCCGCACGGGTATCTCCACCTTTTCCAGCCATAGTTACATCCTCTCTCTAAATAACGTTGCTTGATCCATCCAATGCATAAGAATGCAAGGGCGCACACGATGCCGTTAAACCCGCCGCAAGTCAATACCATTCATGCCGATGCGGCACTAAAATTAAGAGAGCGGCACCCGCGAACTTAGTTCCGCTCAGTGCCGCCCTATCTGCTAGGGAGATGGAAACTCAAACTTTGAGAGGTGAGCTCAGTATTTCCAACTCTTCTTGGCCGGAAGCCGGCCTTGGCTTCGCTACCCCTTCCTCTCCCCACGCCTTCATTATACTGCTACTCCTCTCCGAAGTACAGAAAACCCGAGAATATTATTATGTTTTTTCACCGGCGTCCCACAGGACGCCAAGGCTGTTAGCCTGTTAGGCTGTAGACTGTTAGGTGAAGGGTCAAGTCCTGATTTAAAGTTGTCACTTTTTTGTTCTGCATATCATCCTGTTTATATCCCTATCTAAGCGGGGCAAAGCCCCTATTCCCTCCCCCATCCCCCTCCTCCGGTGGAGGGGGGAGGGAATTTTCACGCCGCTGCCCGATGCGCCTGCTCTGGCGTACAAAGCGCCAACGA
>JBBQNS010000041.1:0-26736 GCA_038330175.1 Kiritimatiellia bacterium | reverse complement strand
AAGATCTTCCCGGCCAAATTCCCTTACCCATCTATGCACCGTTTGGGTCCCAACGATCCCATAAGCCCTTCGCGCTGCATACGCTGTTGCATGTTTGCCGCTAGCTATCGCTTCTACTACCTGCCTCTTGAATGCTTCACTATATACTATGTTTGTTTTCACTTTGATTTTTCCTCTCCAAAGTGACAACCTATTTCAGGACGCGACCGCCATCTTCTCGGCCTAGGGCCTGCAGTCCCTGCCCCTCTATGCACTTCTCACCCTTTTATCCAAGCCCAATGATCGCCTCATCCCCGGATTAAAATTCACACATGTGTCTCTCCATGAAAATGGCTTCCACGACAGTCATTTCGAGATTCAACCTCACGGCCGCCACGTTCGCTGTGTAAGCTTCGTGCCGACGTCACCGCCAACTGCGCAACGCTCGCTTCCGACTGGCAGCTACCCTTAGCCGGAGGTTCATCAAATCAATTTCAATACTTTTCAGCACCTCCCTTAATTACGGACTTTCCACGGTGCGAGAAGACGTGACCCCATAAACACCTCGGGATGACGTTACCGAAAATTAACCATATACTTGATTTTAGAGCATCCCAATGATAGTTTTCTGCATATAAAAAAATAAGAGAGGATCGATCCACGTAGCCTGAAACATGCACTAACGGTTATGGTGATCATTGACACCGATACGGGACGTAGAGGGCTTAAAAAAAGGTAACTGATTTAGAATTTAGACGAAAAACTTAGGCAGCATTGCCCCATCAACTATGTTTGATATCGCAAAAAGACACTTTATTAAATCCAAGGCCAACGTGTTTAATGCCTGGACAGGAAACGTACCCTAGGTGTGGGCATATTAGTTACCTTACCTCTGCAAATATGAAGCCCATAATTAAATCCACACTCTTAGCTCCTAAATCCGCCATGCGATCTTTTTGGGCTATTGGAATTTTTCTGTCATTATTAACCATATCGACATCGACGTTTTGGGGCGTTCTAACCACTCCAGACCAAGTATTGGCTTTTAATGATGCCAACATTGAACCTCTTTTGTCGCCCTCCTATAATTTTCCGAACGCATTCTTCAGGACTTGGGACAACCAATCCTTTTTTGGACTAGGAGGCGGGCAGACAGGTATCTCTATCGCATCACTCGGAGAAACGGTCTTTGGCCCGCATCACTATCGCAAGGGAGGACAAGCCATTATCTTAGCCCTTTGCGGTATGGCCTTTTATTGGATGTGCCGAAAATACCATTTTAATCGAATACCGAGCGCCATTGCTTCTGCTATACTTATTCTTACCGGATGGTGTAATACTTTTGCCCTCAGCGGGTTGCCTGGTCGCCCAGTCGCTTTAGCTTTTACGGCTCTGGCGCTAGGCTTCATGGAACATGGTCGCCAAACCCGAGGATGGCTACCTTACGCCATTGCAGGTGGTTGCCTCGGCCTCTGTGTTGCAGAAATTCCAGATGTAGGCGCATTTCTTGCCATAGCCTGCGCGTTCATTTTCTTTTGGACACACTGGATAGGGACAAAAGACGGAGGTCGGAAGGCGGATGGTAGCAGACACCAGGTAGCAAACAGTAGGCTACCTCGCATTGTCACTTCGAATGGGCAGTGGACCATCCTTCCGAAATTTTTACTTTTTGTTGCATTCAGCATACTGCTAGGATGGCAAACCATCACTGGAATTGTCGGAACTCAGATTCAAGGCGTCAAACAAGGCACGGAAGAAAGCCCGGCGGCCCGATATGCATGGGCAACCCAGTGGAGCATCCCACCTTCCGAAATCTGGAACACAGTCTCTGGAAGTTATTTCGGAATATCAATGCGTTCCGAGCGCTATCCCTACTGGGGACGAATGGGACAAAGCGAAGGATGGGATACGACACATCAGGGATTCAGAAATTTCAACATGACGGGATGGCATCTAGGAATTGTTCCGTGCATCCTATTGATCGCGCTGTTCATATACATGTTTAAAACGAGGAGAATCAAAGAAGGGTGCATTGAACAGAAGGGCGAGAAAACAGCCAACGAAGATATTTTTACGTCTTACCCCCTTACCTATCCGCATGCGTTCACCCTGATGATCTTCTTGGGTAGTGCCGTTTCGCTGATGCTGATGTGGGGGAGATATTTTCCGCTTTATCGACTATTCTGGTCTCTTCCCTACATGGGCACTATCCGGAACCCCGAAAAATGGAACGGTCCATTCACCCTCTTTGCTATCTTGGGGGTTGCCTTCATGCTCGATATACTCTGGCGCCATCTAATTCACAAGAACCTGCGGCTGGACAACACGTCTCGTCCTGCTGAAATGCGGGAGACTTCTCAGGGTAAGGCGACCCGTAATGGTGAGCCGGGCCCGGTTCGAGATGCCATTAACTCAGCACTCCGCTCTTCGCTCCTCTGGGCCGGCCTTGGCATGGCTACTATCGCCCTTTTGATTTTTCTTGGTACCTCCGCCAATAAAACCAGTTTCATAAATCAACTGATTCAAGATGGCTATAAAGATGCGGCAGCAGTCGCCTACGACAATGCCATTGAGGCTTGCCTTAAAGTTCTGATTATCAGCGGGCTCGCCGTAGGGCTGGTCATGATATTGATAAGGCGTGGGACGTTAAACGAAAAACGGAAACCGATAGAAACAAACTCACATTCATCCCGCACATCTCACATCGCACATCTCACGCCTTACACTCTTATAGGGGCTCTCGCGATTCTATCGCTGACGGACCTTTGCCGCATTGATAGTTCATACACTCTTGGCCATTACTACAAACATCTACTTCAGCCAAACCCTCTGTCCACTTATCTTGAGGCCCATCAAACAGAGGGCAGGCTTAAACTTCTCCCCCCCCAGAATCCGCTATTAAACAATCTTCGCATGACGCTTATTCAAAGCAGAGGATACGATCTCTTCGACCCGATCAGTATTTCCCGCATGCCAACGGACTACGAAGCATTATTCAAAGCTTTTGAAAAGACCCCAATTCGCTTGTGGGAACTTGGCTCACTACGTTATTTTCTAACGCTCCCCGGTGCTGTTAATGAACTAAACAAGATGGACAATAATCGCGGGCGCTTTCGCGAGCGTCTCTCATTCGGTGTTGGAGTTATTAATGGTTCATACCTGCCAGTCGACACCGACAACGTCAATCAACGTTATCTGCGCCTTGTGGAATTCACCGGCGCATTACCGAAATTTCACTTTGCTGGCGCAGTCACAGCAGTCCCCAAAACTCCTGCCGGGGAAGATGCAGCTCTTGAAATGATCTCAAGCACAAATTTCGATCTCAGCTGTCAGGCGATTATCCACACCACTAGCGCCATTCAAAACCTTCAACAACCCACGAATTCCTCAATCCAGATTCAGAGTGAGACCTCACTTGACGTCCGCCTCGCCGTTGCGTCTGACACTCCGAGCCTGCTCTTGCGCTCGACAAAATATGACCCCAACTGGCGCGTACGCACTGACGGGGTCCCAACACCACTCTTTCGCGTCAACTACATGTTCCAAGGGATCATCATTCCTGCTGGCTCGCATACCGTTGAGTTCTCCTATCAACCCCCTCTTGGCGCCCAAACAAAGGCGATTGCTACTCGAGTGTTCCTGGTTGTGCTGATCTTATTTTACGCTGCACTGGCTGGCTCGAAAAAGGTAACTTCGTGATGTATGGCTAAAGAATTCCTTTCTATTTGTATACCCACACGAAATCGATCCCATTTGCTTGCTGATCTATTGACATCCATTGCCAACGAAATTTTCAGAACAAACGTCGGCCCCGATCTGGTTAAAGTATATGTATCTGATAATGCGTCAACTGACGCAACGCGCGAAACGACTCTCAGAATTATGGGGACACTTCCCCACCTTATTTATTCGTGTAACGAAATAAACATCGGTGGCGACAGAAATATCCTAGCCTGCTATCAAAAGTCATGCGGTTCTTACCGCTGGATTATTGGAGATGATGAAATTTTAACCCAAGGGGCACTGAAGCATATTGTCGAGGTTCTTCAGAAGCATAAACCGTCATGGTTTATCAATAATGGGGGAGACCCCGAATACGGCAAGGGGCTTGGTGCCCCAAAGTTTTTTGTTAATGTAAAAGATTTTATTCATGACTGCGTTTTAAGCGCCCCAGAAGCCTTAATGGTGGCGGGCACAATATCTGCAAATATCTTCAAGGAAGAGTGTTTTGATATAGAACTAGCATTGCGCGAAGTGAGTGGCAGTATATATTCACAGTACTTCGCGCTTCTGCATGGCTTGAAACTTCAAGGCGGATCGGTGTTCTACACCAATGTGCATACTCTCATTTTTCGCGAACAACGCCCAGTCCCCTCCGGCGGAAAATTGCCTCCTGACTCAGATGGAAACTGGGAGAAGTGCATGAGTTGGCTGAAAACTGAATTTGATTTACCGGAGCTGGATACCCGTCTTCAATCTAAATTAGTATCCAGAGCACTTTTCAATAGCGCGACGAAGCATCCTTTCAAAACACTATGGAATCATCGCGCTTTTCTTTTGATCCCGGCGGCTTATCCACGCATGATCCGTCGAATTTATTGGTGTTTTCGAAACTAAAACCGCACCGCACAGGTAAATCACAGCATTTTTTTAGATTTAAATAAGCGTGCAAAAAAATGTCGGTATGCCGAGGGCTCTATCACGGCCCTTCGATTACGCCATATAAACCGAAAAGGGTTTCGAATCATAGTATCTATCATGGCGCGTCGCGCCCATGCCGACGGAGCTGCCGGATCGAGTTCAGGGATAGACAACTCTTTTTTTAGCCAAATCAAATAGGTTTTCCAAGCTTCATCGACTGGAGGATGTCCTCCTTCCGGTGAATATGGCCGATCAAATACACGAACTTCTATAACTGGGACCGCTGGAACCATGACGGCCAAACGCTTAACAACCAGCGGGCGGATCATCCCGTACATGTGAGGATAAAATTTATCCTTAAATTCACCGGCCACATCAAAGTCGAAGCAATCAGACCGATAGATATTGGAGGATATCAACGAGTGCTCAACCAAGGCATGGGGATTTTCCTTAACACATGTGCGGGCAAATTCACGATAATTAGGGAAACAAACGGGCCTCTCAATCAAAGCGTTATAGTGAAGATCATAGAGAATGATTAATCCAAAAGTTCGGTGCGTCAGGATTTGAATAATTGACACCAGCGCCTGAGCGTGAAGTATCTCATCATCCCCAAGCACCCATGTGTAATATCCATGAGCCAGAGTTCTTACATAGAGAATGTTAGCGTCTCCTCCCATGTTGACACTATTTCTTTTATAAACAAGCTGAGGTATTCTTTGCTTTGCGCGACTTACTACATTTGGTGTATCATCAGTTGATGAGTTATCAGAAATATAGATAACAATTTGGTTCGCAAGCAGCGGCTGGGCTTCTATCTGATCTCCAAACGACCTCAATAAGGCACCCAGATATGGAGCCCTATTAAAGGTTGGTATGCAAACAGACAAAAGCTCACCATTTTGCTGTTCAACATCTTTTAGCGCTGTTGTCATTTACGCCTCATTATAAGAGCTTAATACTCATTATGCCTAAACCCTTTTTGAGGGCCTTTACTCGCTTTCTTCGCAACATTTTGTTGCCCGAGTAATTTCGCAGATCAGGCTTTAGCGATCACGATCTGCTTTTCTAAATATGAGGACAGTTGCTTTACAAGAGATCAACTGAAATATTCTCAACCTGCGTTGCCTTCAAGAAATCCTGATAGGCATTGCTGAACGAAAACTGGCTGGAAGAATCCAAGCTTCTCTGGCGCATTGCCTCATAGTCTTTACGACTCATCGCCACCCAATCAGCCAAAGCAACCATCTTTTCAGCCATCGCTACCGGCTTCGGATTACACAGGAAGCCATTCCCAAAAGCCAGAGAGTCCCGGAGGCCGGGGACGTCATAGCCTATCACGGGCGTTCCCATCGCATTCGCCTCAATCACTACTAACCCCCACCCTTCCCGGATAGGTGAAGTGCACAACACATGCGCTCGCTGGAGGAGGGAATCCCGTTGCGCATCCGAAACACGACCCCAGAAGGTGACATTTTTAAGTCCTTTTTCCTCGACATAGCGCCTGACACGCTCTTCCTCATTCCCCCACCCCGCGACCCAGAAGCAGGATTCCGGATATTTCCGCTGCAACATTTCAAACGCTTTTATAGTTTGAATAGGCCGCTTCGATCTACGCGGGCCAACCATCAACACCGTAAAGACATCCTCCTTTGGGAGCGATTCTGCCAAGGTTCCCAAGCGTTTGCATCGCGCCCCCATCGTGATGATCTTGATCCGATCATAGCGGAAGCCGTGGCGGCGCAATTCATAAGCAGTGGATTTTGAGATGGTCAACACAGGTCCTCGGAACAGAAGTGCCAGAAGTATTAACTGGAGTTTTTCAATGAAGTATCCCGTCACATTTAGAAACGGCATGATCCATTTCGACACCCCGTAAAAGCTGGTCTGAGTGAACCATTTTACATCCTCAATGTGAAAAATCACCAGTGCCGACCTGCGCGCCCCCATCGTAAGAACGGAAAAACTGCCCAAGCAAATGAATGAATCTACTAGGAAGGTGGTCGTCTTGCGCAAATGTTTCCAGAAGTAGAATGGAAGCCAGTAAAAGGCGAGTATGCTTCGACCAACGCGAATGATTCGGATCCCGTCAATGACCTCCTCGGCCACACAATCACGGAAGCCGGGCACGAGATGAATGACATCCCATCCATCACGTATCAATCGCTTGGAGATCTCATAGCTTACCAGTTCCGCCCCGCCAGCCTCCGGGTGCCTGATGTCTTTCCAACATATCCAAACTAGACGCTTATTCATGAAGTTACCCAACTACTCTCCCCAGCCACCATTATGTAACCAATGGAAAATATATTAGGATGATCACTAGAAACTATAGCATCAAATTTATCAAGCTCATCTGTGTCGATCGTAGCACATTGATGGCTCATTTTGCGCGATTGCTGTCCCCGATAAACAGTGGGGCAGGCCAAATCATCGCCGATGGGCGACGGAGGATCCATAAACATCCGGTTGCCATTATAGCTTGTGTAGAAATTATGAAATCCAAGATACATACAGGCTCTTTTTTAGAGGAGGCCGTCCATTGTTCAGCATGAGCATTGTCTTGATGATTTCGTAACACTGAACATCCCTTTAAAGACACTAAAGAAGAACCGTAACGAAATTCGGGTCTCCTTTTTAATTACGCAATAATTGAATAACTGAACGAATTTACAAAACATGAAAAAAGCCAAAAGAATTACTGCGGGAATTTTCTTTATTACCTCAGCCAAGCGATTACCTGCATTAAACCAGCCTACCCCCTGCTCCGGCTTCCTGAAAATCTGCTTTACTCTTTCGGCATCGAAATAAAATCGGAAATAGCTATAGAGGAGGTCTCGCCGAATTTCATCCTCAGTATTTCCAGGCGGAACATAGGTGAAAGGAATAGGCTTAAAAGGAGACTCTATGAAAGTCGAAACAGAATTAAAGTTTTCATAGACGCCCTGCACATGGAGGCGCCCCTGAGCTTTGGCCGTCTCGAAGAGCTCCGTACCTGGATAAGGCGTTGCATTATTATACCGAACCATATCGATTTTTAACGCCAAACTGAGGTCCACACAATCCATTCGGTCTTTGTGAGTATCCCCGGGTAACCCATATATAAAAGTGGCACTAACATGATAACCAATCGCCTTGGCCAACTTCACTGCCTTGACACAGTCCTCCACAGTCTCACCCTTTTTAATTGTCTTCATGATCTCGGGGCTAGCTGTCTCCATTCCAAAAAACACACTGCGGAAACCGGCCTCATAGAGGTCTTTCAGGAGTTGCTCATTGACATTGTCCCCGCGCGCTTGAAACGCAAAGGACATGGTCTTGTGCAGACCTTTCTGCTTAATAGCCTCGATCAATTGATACACTCGCGGCTTACTGACTAAAAAATTGTCGTCCATGAAGCCCACGGTCCGGCGGCCATATTTCACATGCAACATTTCCAATTCTTCGGCGAGAATTGCTGCAGGCCGGTATCGATAACGTTTTCCGGTCGTGATCCTGTTACTACAGAAAATACAATCATAGGGACAACCCCGTGAACTCATGATGAAGCCAAGATCATACCGCGGATGAACAAACCGATGATAGGGAAAGGGGGGATCCTCGGCCAAATCGGCACGAATAGACGAACGTGTATTATGCACGTTAACGCCATTTTCCCTGTACGAAAGACTGTCTATCTTTCGGTAGTCCTGCCCTGCCTTAACATACCTATAAAATTCGACCAAGGCTTGTTCAGCCTCACCTCTGATCACAGCGTCAACCTGCGGGTAAGCCAGCACTTCATCAGGAAGAGCCGTTGGATGAATTCCGCCAAACACAATTTTTGCGTCTGGATAAAACTCCCTCAATTTTTGAGACAGTTGCACCGCGTTTTTCATTGCGGCAGTCAAAACACTGAAGCCAAAAATGTAGGGTTTTGGAAGATTTTTCGTCAGGTCCGCAATACGGCCCAGAACATCTTCCTCCACCTGCTCATCTACGATTTCCACCGTAATGCCCTCTTTTTCTGCAGCCGCCACCAGAAAGCCAATCCCAATGGGCACCGTAATCGGCAGAAAGGGCTGAAATATTTTAAGCGCATCCTTGGGCGATGAATTAATTAATATCATGATTTTTCACTCGCTCTCCTGTGCCTTAACAATGCAATTCCCGCCACCACAACCAAGACTCCAAATGTCGACATCGAAATCGCCAGCCCAATGTAGAAAACCCGCGGAGCAAACCGGACAGTAACGACACCTTGCCCGGCCTCGGAAATGATAATCCCTTTGAAGGCTCCGAAAGCCTTGATGATAGGGCGTCGCCCCCCATCCGCCTCCCAGCCCGGATAGAAACTTTCTGACACAAAAATAATCCCAGGAGCGGTTGTTTTGTATGATATGTGATATTCCTCAGACGTTTTAGGGATAAACCGAACTTCGGCGTGCGCTTCGGCTGGCTGGGCTGCAAGCGAAACCCCATAATGATGGGCGTCTTCTGACGAAATACCTATTTGCAACCAATAATTCAAACGCCCAGAATCCAAATCGCTATAGAGCGTTTTGGCATCATCATACGCACGAACCTGATGATAAAACTTCGCACGAGGCAAAGAGTTGGTAGTTTCTATCACCCCGACCCGCCCTGTCCGCTGATCAACATTGGCGACCACCCGAACATTCTGAATTGCCAACCGAACCTGCTGATTTGTTATGCCATTGAATTCAGCATGATCCCTTGAATTAAAAAGCAGATACCCTTCCAGCACTTCAAAGGACGGATAGAGATAAGCTATATTGCGGGGAAAAATAATCTCCTCGGAAATATTTCCACCACGAAGCTGAGCAAAACGAAACGGCTCCGTCCGATCTCGTATAGTAGCCATCTGTGATATCAGGTTATTTCGATCAGCATAATACTGCTCGGGATTGACTAAACCAGTATGAAAATGATGAAAAGCAAGATAGAGATCTACAAACGTGACTAACCCTACGCCTACAATGCCTGCCAGCCTGACTTTAAAGATGCCAGCCTTAGCCACGATCCCCAGTAAGCTGGCAATGGCACTAAACAAGACAATACTGACCACCAATTGTTTCATGGAGTGGGTCCACAAAGCCGGATTCTTTAATTCTGGGAAAAGGAATTCGCCAGCCATAAAAAAACCTACGAAAAGAAGGCCATAGAATGCCAGCAGCACTAACAACGGGCGGCGCAAATTAAGAGTCACTTTGTGCTCGAGAAGGATATCAATAAAAACCGCAACCGTTACAGCCAAACAGAAATCGAGGAGACATCCCATTCGCGCTGGGGTTCGGAACAGCGAGAATCCAGGAACCACATGATAGAACACATTAAACAGCCCCCCGTAACGGCCCAGCATGAGCCAAAGAATGGGGAGCAAAGCACAGAAGAAAAACATTTGGCCGCGTCGCACTGCCCATAACCGTTTAAAATTAAAGACAAAAACCATCACCGCAATGAGGGCCAACTGGCCGGCATAGAATCCGAATTCCCAATACTGCCAAGACCCTGAATGCCAAGCGGCATACCCTAGGGTATCCTTATTGAATCCCCAGAATGGCACTCCCTGCCCCGATCCGCTAGACATCCCAAAAAAATTTGGGACAAACCCATGAATGATGTAATACCAAGGAAGCGACTCATCAGCGATCTGAGCGAAACCAAACTTCTGCCGGGCACTCAATGCCCAATTTTCCACGGCGGGGATAAATTGCACAGCCCCCAATAATATTACCACAATAAAAACGCCTCCAATTTTCGCGCTTTCGAGCAATGATTTCAAAATGAATTGCCAAACGGTCACTCTTAGCTTCCCAACCTGCCCGCTCCAAAACGAGAACATCCAATAGGAGCCTATAAGATAGGATTTATACATCAATACCTGTGGAAATGTAGTTAGGAAGGAAAAACATGTGCAGCCGATAAGCCCATAATAACTACCCCACCGTCCTGTTCCGCCAACAATTCTGTCCACGAAATACAGTTCTGCGGGAAGCCAGAGTAAGGTCATGAAAACTGCTGTTTGAGTAAAATGCAATGACAGGAAAGCAGAAAAAACAAACACAATCATGCCGCATACTGAAGCCCATATGCTCAGTTTATTCGCCTTAAGAAACGCATATGAGAATACGCCTGCGAGAGCAAGGTGCAGAAGATAATACCACTGGCAGACAACCGATGGAAGCTGGCCTTGTTTAACAAAAAAAGCCAGCAACCAAGCTGGCGGATAAAACGCCTGAACGCCGAGATCACTATAGAAGGGAATACCATCGTGAAGTCCTGACAACCATAAAGGAAAATGTCCGGCAGCCAAAGCGGCAGCAAGATGCCCTACCATCGGATAGGACATGTACAGCTGATCCTCCCACAAAAAACCTTTACCGGTAAAAAAAGAAGCATAGAAAATGACCAACAACAACAGAAGGATGCTCATGCTCAGTAAGTGGGTCGGCCATTGCCTTAATGACTTAACGCGGAGTGGCTTGCTGCGGTTTTTCATCAAAGTTAATTCTTTCCTTTTCGATTACAAGCGGACGGTTCTGGACATAGGCAAATACTGCCCCTACGTATTCACCAACCACCCCAAGAAATAAAAGTTGTATAGAGCCCAGAAAAAAGATGCCTATCACCATTGGAGCCATACCAGCCGAAAAATTATTCCAATATATCAACTTTGCTATCAGGTAGACAAACCCAGCCAGAAGCGACATTCCTGCCGCAAAGAATCCCATCAGGGTAGCGAGACGCAGGGGTATTTTCGTGTAATTGGTGAAACCCAACATCGCTAAATCAAAAAGCGTATAAAAATTATTTTTTGTCCGCCCATGCAATCGTGCCGGTTGAACATATGAAATCTTAACAATATCATAACCAATATCAGAAATTAGCCCTCTGAAATACGGATATGGTTCATGCAAATTTCGCAAAATGTCTACAACACCCTTGTCATACAGACCAAATCCAGTGAATTGCTCAAGGAGATCAACGGAAGCAAATTTTCTAAGCACTTTGTAATACATTCCCCTGAGAAAATAAATCAAAAGCGGCTCCTTACTGGAAGTCTTAATCCCCACGACGACCTTGGCGCCTTCCTCCCATTTAAGCACAAAGTCCTTGATCATTTCCGGTGGGTCCTGTAAATCCGCCACAAGCGAGATTACTGCAGCGCCGTGAGCTTGAAGGATGGCATAATAGGGTGATCTTATATGCCCAAAATTACGGGCATTGATAATGATCTTGATGCGTCGATCCACCGTGGCTAGAGCCTTCAGCTTTTCCGCCGTACCATCTGTTGAACAATTATCGATGAAAATATGTTCGTAATTATAAGCCGGTAGCCCCGCCATTACGCCACGCGTACGCAGGGCTAGCTCCTCCACATTTCCTTCCTCATTGTAGCAAGCGGTTACAATGCTAATCGTTTTCATAACGCCTTTTCTACATTCCGATTACACATCAGCATCACCCCTTATTTTTCAGCACATGAAGTTTTTTGATTCCAAAGGATTGTCTGGCGAATCGCTGAGTCTAAATCCACGTTAACAGACAAGCCTAGCTGCGATTCCCCAGCGCTTACATTGGGAATCATCTTGGATCGCTTTCCTTTTCCGTCAATGAGGCCGCGACACTCGATTTGGATTGGCCCTGGAAAGCAAGTTGCGATTTTTTCAGCCAAGGTCCTAAGCCGTATCCCATCCGGACTCCCAACATTGTATGAGCACCCGACCGCGCCTGATAGAAGTATCCGCAGGGACCAGAAGGCCATATCGCTAGCATACATATAACTGCGGACAGTTTCACCGTCTCCCAAGATGCGGATCACCCCTCCAAGCAGGCCGTCTCGTATGAAATTATTGATTGCCCAAGGACGATCCAAACGCTGGTACGGGCCAATGAAGGCAAAGGGCCGCATATTGACGATCGGCAACCGGTGCTCATTCCGGTAGGCCGCCACCAAGGTTTCTCCAAGCCGTTTTGCTTCAGCGTAAGAAGACAGCATAGAGGCACAATCCAAAAGTCCACCACCATAATTTTCGGCCATGTCCTTGACTTCCCACGGCTGTGAGCCATAAATCAACGCCGAACTGACGTTCATGATCCGCTTGAGCCGCGGAAGGCGAGCTGCTGCTGCAAGTACTGCATCTGTCCCCTGCGTAATGGTGCGAATGGTGCGCAGCGGATCGGACGCATGGAGCCGGGTATCAGGGCTAGCCGCGGCATGGATCAGCAACGTGACATCCTCAGGAAGATCCGTAATCGCGCGCACATCCTGCCGAATGAATTCAACATCATTCCGTCCCATTAAATGTGGGGTAACAGTTCGCGAATCGAGCTCCTGTCTCGAGAGCAACTTCACTCTGGCACCGAAATTGTAATGATCGTTCAGATGTATCACCAACTCGGTAATCCAGGTTCCAACAAAACCTGTACCTCCTGTAATCAGCAAAGTTTCGCCACGCAATCCGGCAAGTTGATCCAATTTGCCGGCTACGACCTGCTCACAGTCCTGCTCTATAATCTGATGAGGGATATTCTTCATAGGTAAGGCGATTCTCTTAATATTATTATTTACTCGATCTAGGAGAATTCTTTTTTGCGAGAGCATCAGCAATCTCCACAATCATATCCTCCTGCCCAGCAACCGCCTTTCGCCGGCCAAGTTCAAAAAGAATGTCACGAAAATCGACATTATACTCCCCCGCAACACGTTCAACATGTTTCGCAAATCCCGAAAAAACACCGGCCAAACCGCTTACCAAACTCGTAGAACTGATTGAGATTGCGCTTTCGAGAAGTTTTTTACGCACCAAGTCAGCCGCATCCAGCATTTTATAAAGATCGATCCCCGTACTTAAACCACTTTTCTCAAGAACTGCCACCAAAACTTCAAGTTGGGTGTTGCCTGCCCCGGCACCAAACCCACAAGCCGTCCCATCTAGGATCACGGCACCGGCCTGTGCCGCAGCAATACTGTTAGCCACCGCTAGGCCGAGATTGTTATGGGCATGGTACCCCACGGCAATAGCGAGGTGATCTACTAGAATTTTTACTTTCTCTGTGACCTCAGAAGGCAAAGAAGCACCTGCCGAATCCATTAGAATGACCCCCTCGGCGCCATACGACTCCATCTTCCGGCATTCCTGAAGCAACACATCACCCTGCGCCATGTGACTCATCATCAATACGCCATAGACTTCCTTGCCTCGCTCCCGGGCGAATCCGATATGCCGCTGAGTCGTATCCGCCTCGGTACAATGAGACGCAATGCGAACCACGTCCGCTCCAAGATCCAGCGCAGGTCGCAAATCCTTATTGATTGTTGCAAAACCAGGAATCATAAAAATTCCCAGCTTGCTGGTCGTAAGGACTTCGCGAGCGGCCTTCAACATGGCATGATCTTCAAGCAAGCTTAATCCAACCTGCAAAGAAGAAGCCCCGAGCCCATTACCGTGCCCCACCTCAACAATTGGCACACCGGCCGCATTCGCTGCTACTGCGTAGGCGGTAACCTGCTCGAGGGTCAACTGGTGTTTTACCGCATGGTTCCCGTCACGCAAGGTCGGATCACTGATCAGGATTTTCATTATCGTCATATAACTCCCCTTAGTGATGCTTCTTGATATTGTTACGCCTGTTTCTGCCGAATTTTCGCAAAGGCCTCGGCCGCGGCAATAGCCGCACAATTAATGATATCGAGATTTCCCGCAAACATGGGCAGATAGTCGCCACGTCCCTGAACCTTGACCGTAATCATTACACGCCCGCCCTCCTGAGTCGGCGGAAGAATCAGTTGATAGCCGGGCACATAATTTCGAACCTTTTCCACAACTTTTTTAACGGCTAGTGTCAGTTTTTCCATATCGGGGTTGTCAATTTTGGCAAAAATGGTGGTCTGCATATCTACACAGGGGGTAGCGGGATTCAGGATTAAAATAGCTTTCGCATTTTTACACTTGGCAAACGACTTAACGGCCCCTTCAGTCGTTTCTAGATATTCATCGATGTTAAGGCGGGTAGCAGGGCCTGCGCTTCTTGAAGCAATGCTCGACACAACCTCAATATATTCAGCATCAGGATGGATCAAGCCTATCTGATGGGCCAACGGGATCGACGCCTGACCACCACAAGTTATCATATTTACATTCTGACTCCCGAGACATTCTTGAAGATTAACTGCCGGGACACACATCACGCCAATCTTGGCTGGCGTGAGATCCACCACAGTCTTCCCAAGTTCTTTAAGAATTGGCCAGTGTCGTCGAGCGTCTGCTGCGGAGGTGCAGTCAAAAACAAGATCGCAGCTCGCTGGATCATTGATGATTGCATCTATACTCCGATCTGAAATGCGGATACCGAGGCCAGAGGCTTTCACAATACCAGGCGAGGTAAAACTGCGCCCGATAAACATCATGCACTCCAAAGAAGCAGACCGAAGACATTTCATCAATAGATCCGTGCCAATATTACCGCTGCCGATGATGGCAACCTTTAATTTAGGTACTGGTAGGCTCATCGTATTTTTTCCCGAGCACAATTCGAAGCATACTCCTCACGCGAGAGAAAAGGGTACATGTCGTCATAGGGCATCGACATCATGCTGCCGTCCTCACGCTTTCGCGACGCCACACGCGGGATCAACAACTGTTCCGCAGGCGACATCACCTCGCAAATCACCGGCCCATCCTGATACTCAAGTAATTCCGTTATTTTGGCGTTACATTCTGATAAAGCTGATATTTTTAAATAATGGATACCATATGCTCCAGAAAGCTTTTCTAAATTTGGAAAACTGACTCCTGTCTCTGCATGTGTCCCGATGTAACGCCCATCCTGGAAATTCCTTTGCGTATGCCGTATAAGCAGATAACCATTATTGCTTTGCACAATCAACTTAGCACGGTAGTTGTTATGAACCAGCGTTTGAAGCTCCTGGATATTCATTTGCAGGGATCCGTCGCCCGTATTACAGTAAACCTCACGCCCCCCCGAACCGGCTGCAGCACCTATCACGCCAGGCATATAGCCCATCGTTGATAGCCCCCCTGTGATAATATGCCGCTGCCCATACCGAACTTTGAAGGCCTGTGCATGAACATGAAAACAAGAGCCCGTATCACAGACAATAACCGCGTCCTCAGGTATCCGTTCCGATAACAAGCGAGTAAAGTGATAGGAATTGACTCCCTCCCTCTCATTGACGTATTCGGGAAGGTCTACAGGATACGTGCGCCGCCATATCTTGACCCGCTCAATCCAAGCTGGATTATCTAGCCGATATTCGTCCAAACGCGCACCGCATTCCCTAAAAAACAGTTTTGCATCCGCAAGCACCGGGATATCCGGCACTACCGACGGCTTGGTCAGTTCCTGGGGATCCACATCCACCATAATTTTTGTGGCATTCCGCGCAAAATCTTGAAAATCGTATCCCACGAGACCAATTCCAAGACGGCAACCGATAGTAAGTAGTAGGTCACAATTTTGAACGACAAAGTTAGCAGGACGTTCCCCGTAAGTGCCGGGTCTTCCCGCAAACAGAGGGTGGTCATCACCGATCAAATCCATCCCCAACCGTGACGTCAGCACAGGGATTCCAATCGTCTCCGCAAATTTCAACAAATCTGCCTCTGCACCAGAAAGCCGAACCCCTGCACCTGCCAGAATACAAGGACGGCGACTGGCCTTGATGGCGGCAACCACACGTTCAAGCTTGACCGGTAGGTCGGGCCACTCCGTTCCTACCCCCAACGGCGGAATGAAGCATTCATACTCATCGGGATCAAACAATGCCGCCTGAATATCAATGGGACACTCGATCCAGACTGGCCCCACCCGTGGTGAGGTCGCCATCCAGATACACTTCTCCACCTCATAGCGTACCCGTGAGACATCTTTCAGCATCACCGCATATTTGGTCACTTGGCTATAAAGGGGTAGTGTATTAAATCCTTGCAACGCAAACTGCCGCGGCCCCGTGACAACCGCTTGGGAAACCTTCGATTGACCTGATACGATGATACAGGGCGCTGTGTCCACATAAGCTCCGACCACCCCAGTCATTGCATTTAACGCACCCGGACCCGCCGTGACGTAGGCCACTCCCAGGCGGTTGGTTAGCCGTCCATAAGCATCGGCAGCCATGACGGCGGCTTGCTCGTGATGACAACAGACATATTTCTGACGACCATGCTGGAGAAGGGCATCTGTAAGATGCATGATCATGCCGCCAGTAATGAGGAACACATGCTCTCCCCCGGCTTCATAAAGTTTGTTCGTCAGATAATCTGCTACCCGCATTTTCATAAAAACCCCACATCCGGCTGCATGGCACATCCATGACATCGTGCAACTTACACAAAAAACTGCCTCTTTTCCACGCCTAAATCCGCGCCCTATCCGCCATCACAGCACTTGCCATGCGCTTAACCGCCTGTTCAAGCCCAATCCATGGACGAAGTGCCAGTTCGGAAGCCGCTCGGGACACATCGGGTACATAGTGGGTTGGTTTACCCCCGTCACCAGCATCGTTTTCAATGATAACAGGAACATTGCCCAATAGATTTCCAACGAAATAGGCAAGGTCTCGAATTGAAACGGGCTCGCCTGACCCAACATTATACACCGATCCGGACTGTCCTCGGATGAGAATAGTCCACAGCCAAATCGCCAAATCCGCAGCATAAAGATAGGATCTAAGCGGAGTGCCATCTCCCTTAACACGAATAGGCCCGCCATTCAGGGCATCACGAATGAAATTACCAATAGCAAAATGCGCATCCAAGGACAGACCAGGCCCAACGAAGGCAAAGCAACGGGCAATTTTCAGCTTAACCCCATATTGGTGTGCATAAATGGCGCAGAACAGTTCTGCGACGCGTTTTCCCTCCGCATATGCAGAACTGGGATCCACAGGATTGGGCGCCCCCTCAAAATCTTCAGGGATATTCATCATATTGGGAGGCTGCCGACCGTACACGGCGCCAGAACTAGCCAGAAGAAATTTCCCTGCCCCACATTGGCGAGCAAATTCCAGCGTCCGTCGAGTCCCGTCAACAATAGTTTCGAACATAAGGCATGGATTTTCATGATTCAGCTTGGCGCTGGCATCCGTCGCCATATGGACCACATGGCTAAACCGCCCCTGAGGAAATTCAAAAGCACGCACATCACCAGCATGAAGCCGAACAGCTGGATGATTCGCTAAGTGCGGCACCTTACGCATGAATAATTCTGGATACCGCGTAAGAACCGTCACCTCCACCCCAAGCCCCAGTTGCTCATTCGCCCACATTAAGCTCTCCAACAGCCAACACCCAAAAAAACCGGTTCCGCCAGTGATAAAAATCCGCTGCCCGCGCAGTTCCTCCCATAGCCCCGCCGTGTGGGCAAGAATATGGTCAAGATCCTCTTTGAGTGGGTTCGTCATGATTTTAAGTGCGAATATAGCGTTATCTGCTTCTGAACAAGGTCACAGGCAACGCTCGGTCCATGAGCCTCAACAGTCTTGTACCAAGAGACCGTTGCCTCAAGGTTCTGACCAAAATCCCACTGTGGAACCCACCCCAAAACATGGCGAGCCTTATCGGTCGACAAGTTCAGTAACGCCGCCTCATGAAGGGCTTGCGGATCAGATCGGTCCTCCCATTGCCCTGACCAATATTTCAGAATTTCATCCACCAAGTCACTAACCGGCCGATTTGAGGCGAGCGAGGGGCCGAAGTTGAAGGAAGAGGAGAGAGAGACGAGGTCAGAAGTCCGAGGTCCGAGGTCCGTAGTCCCAAATCCGGAATTTGAAGTCCGAAGGTCTGAATTAACGGATCCCGGATCTCGGATTTCGGATTTCGGATTAACCAGCGCCTCAAACAATCTCATTCCAAGCAACAGATAGCCACTGAGAGGCTCTAGAACATGCTGCCAAGGGCGGGTGGCATGGGGATTGCGAACCACAACGACTTCGCCTTTAGCCAACGCCCGCATGCAGTCAGGTACAATACGGTCCTGTGCCCAATCACCACCGCCGATCACATTCCCGGCTCTTGCAGACGCGACACCGACAAGAGGTGGCAAAACGTGAGACGTGAGATGTGAGATGTTAGATGTGGGAGGAGAGAGGGGAGACGTGAGGTGAGAGGCGTGAGACGGGGAAGGCGAGACCGTAGAGGTGAGAGGTGAAGCGTTAGATGTGAGAGGTTTGTTGATTTTCGCGGGATTGAAGAAGGAGTTGCGATAGGACTGGATCACCAATTCAGCGCAGGCCTTGCTGGAGCTGTAGGGATCATAGCCACCCAAGGGGTCGCTTTCCTCGTAAGCCTTCCCGTTTTCTTTATTTTCGTAGACTTTGTCTGTCGTAATCATGACCGCGGCACAAGGCCAATCCGCATCTTTCAAGGCATCCAGCACATGCGCCGTTCCCATCACATTGGTTTCATAGGTCTCAAGTGGTTGCGCATACGAAAGTCTAACCAAGGGTTGCGCGGCCAAGTGGAATATGAGATCTGGCCTAACCTCATGGATCACGCGGCGCACCAACTCCCGATCTCGAATGTCCCCTATCCGATGATCACATCGCCCCGCCAACCCCAGCTGATCAAACAAAGCAGGTTCCGTTGCCGGTATTAAAGCCAACCCCGTAACTTTAGCGCCCATCATCAGAAGCCATTCCGTCAACCAAGAGCCCTTGAAGCCAGTGTGGCCGGTTATTAGGATGCGTTTGCCACTATAGAAACCTGGTAATGAATTTTGCATATCTTTTCCACTGTCATCGGATCGTAGCCCGAGTTCCGGTTTCCGTAGCCCGAGAACCGCTTCTTAATTCGAGATCCGAGTTCGGAGGCCCGAGATCCGTAGTCCGAAATACGAGTTCCGTTAATTCGGACCCCGGAATTCGGATCTCGGGCCCCGTCTTACTGGTCTCGTAATTTAAATTTTTCCTTCGCCTGCATCACTCGACCCAACATCTGGCCGACTCTTGAACATTTTTCAACAAGTGATCTGTGATCAGCAACCGATAGATAACCGCTGTCTTTGGCAAAATCAAGCCATGTGTCAGTCTCACTGTTTTCGGCATCGCAATCTGTTAGCTTACTTACAAAGTTAGCCTCATAACGTCGTTTTGCCCACGCCTCACGAAGACACGCACATACCGACCGGGAGGATCGCCGAATTTGATCTGTTAGTGAATATTTTTCTTCTGAGGGAAATGCCTTACTAATCCTGAAAATATCCATCGCCAATTCATAACTAACCTTATAAACATCCAAATCCTTGGCTGATCGTATTTCCATTCCAGCACCCTTCTTTTAAAATTCATAACCCACGTTCCGCGATCCGCTTCTAAACCCGAGATCTGTAGTCCGAAAACCGTAATCCGCGTTCCGTAATCCGAGATCCGTTAATTCGGACCTCGGATTACGGCGATCTTCGGACTCTGGACTTCGAATCCCGGACTACGGAACTCGGATCCCGGACTACCGATCTCGGCTCTCGACCCTCACCAACTCCTCCACGGTGCATTCCCATCTTGCCAAAGCGTCTCGAGAAGGCGGACATCGCGCAAAGTATCCATACACTGCCAAAAGCCTTCGTGGCGAAAGCCATTCAATTGGCCTTCGGATGCTAACCTCTCCATTGGATCACGTTCCCATAATGTGGCGTCGCCTCCAATGTAATCAGCAATCTCGGGCTGGAGGACAAAAAATCCGCCATTAATCCAGCCCTCTCCGGCTTGCGGTTTTTCTTCAAAATGAGTCACTAAATCGCCGTCAAACACCATGCTTCCGAATCGGGCGGGCGGGCGAACAGCCGTCATGGTTGCGAGTTTTCCGCTACGCTTATGAGCTTCTATGACTTTTGTGATATCAAGATTTGTAACACCATCCCCGTAAGTCGCAAGAAAGGGTTCTTTCCCAATGAACTGAGCCGCCTGCTTCAGTCGACCGCCTGTCTGGGTGTTCAATCCTGTGTCCAGTAGATGAACAATCCAATCATCGCCGGTATCCCCTTGATGCACCTCCACATGCCCTTTGTGCATTTCGACAGTCAAGCTGCGGGAGCGATACCTGTAATTAACAAAAAAATCCTTGATGCATTCACCCTTGTATCCCAAGGCCAATACAAATTCCTTAACCCCATGCGCCGCATAAATCTTCATGATATGCCACAACACTGGCATCCCACCAATTTCAATCATCGGCTTTGGCTTAAGAACCGTTTCTTCCGACAAACGAGTCCCCAATCCGCCACAAAGTATTACTGCTTTCATATTAATCCTCGCATTGCACTTTTCTTATGTGGGAGGTGCGCTACGCGCGGCGATTCTTGCCCTACCTTTTCACCTCTCACCCTTCACGTCTTACATCTCACACCTTACGTCTCACGTCTCTCTCATTCCCATGCATCGACCTTGATATTATCAACGAATACCCCCCGTTGCACTAATCCATTCGTGAGTGCGGTCACCATAGCGGGTGGCCCAGCCAGGTAGTAAACGGTCTTTCCGCTCACGGCACAATCATTGAGGACATCCAGCTGGATCCGACCGAGTGTCGTCTTAGCAAGCGCCACGCCGCCGGGGACAGCGGCTACTATCCCCGAAGACTCAATGCCCATTGCTTCTTCCGTAAAATAAAACGCCTGAAAGTTACGGACTTCCCCTTGTTTTTTCTCCATCAACCCTTGGCCTAGCAACAGTTCCTGTCGGCGGGCTCCATATAGCAAGATCACTTTATTGGGATGATCTGGAGATAGCCCATCAATAAACGCTTGAAAAGCTGTAATCCCTGTCCCTCCGGCAATCAAAACAGCATCCTCTCCGCCTTTGACCACAAATTCACCATACGGGAGTTTGACCCAGACGTCCTTGCCTACGCATAATTCCTTTTCCATGCGAGAAGTGTACTGTCCTTTGACTGAGTAGATAACAGTGAGTTTACTACGATCACCAGATGAAGAGGCTATCGAGAACACCCTCGACTCCGGCCAGAAACCAGAGGGGTCGTATTCATTCACGGTCAAATGCAGAAACTGCCCAGGGAGGAATGCAGGGACAGGCCGTTCGGATTTGAGGCATATAGTGTAAACATGATCCCCATGGTTTTGGACGCTCTCAACAAAACACCGAATTTTACGAGGAGTACTCATAATTTAGAGGGCAGAGGACAGCGGGCAGAGGACAGTAAAGAAAATAAGCGGAGAGATGACAGAGGACAGTAAAGAGAAGACAGAAGACGGATAGCGGTGATCAAAACAGGGGGACATAAGGAAGAATCAAAATTTTTGTTGCCGTTGTTCATGTTGCTGAAAACCGCTTGCAAAAGGTTTCTGGTACAGCCAGTATTTTGCCTAGCATCGCGCCAATTTGAAAACAGTGATCGATTAGTTCTTTATGTTTTTCAGAAGTAATGTAGCCGCAAACCAAGGCGGTTTGTATCCAATGCTCCGTCTCGGCTAATTCCCCGTCAGCATCCGTCAACTTACTCACAAAATGCGCCGGATACCTTCTTTTTTGCCAAGACTCAGCAATATTAGCACCGACAGAACGAGATGAGCGACGAATCTGATCTGTCAAAGAATATCGCTCTTCAGCGGGAAATCCTTTTGAAATCAAAAACACAGCTTGCTGTAAAACAAAAGCCTGCTGATATACCTTTAAATCTCTAAAACTGGCAATTTTTTCACTCAAAGTCGGCCTTTCCCTCCCCGCTATCATCCGCCGTCTGCCCTCTGTCCTCATCGGCTGTCCATGAACTGAGCAAACATATCACTCACATACTGCAAGTGGCCATCACTCAGGCCTGGGTAAACACCAATAAAGAAGGTGTTGGTTGTAATAAGATCCGTGTTGGCTAAATTTCCAACCACACGCCGGGGAATATCAAGAAACGCGGGATGACGCAATAGATTGCCGCTGAACAAGTTACGCGTCTCGATTTTTTTACTTTCAAGGAATTGCGTTAGTTCATTGCGGGTGAAACCGGCCTCTGGACGCACGGTGATGGGAAAAGCAAACCAAGCTGGCTCCGAATTCGGCGTCGCCTTGGGGAGTTGAAGTTGATCCTGATACGGACTCAATAGTTGTGAAAGCTTGACGAAATTTGCTTTCCGACGCGCCACAAAGTCATCCAGCTTTTCAAGTTGCGCACACCCAATAGCCGCCTGCATATCAGTCACTTTTAAATTATACCCGATGTGACTGTAGACATACTTATGATCATATCCAACGGGAAGTGTTCCGAATTGCTGACTGAACCGCTTTCCGCAGGTGTTATTCTCACCACCCGAGCAATAACAATCGCGCCCCCAGTCACGAAAAGAAGAGGCAATACGAGCCAACTCATCGTCATTCGTGACCACACACCCGCCTTCCCCCATCGTAATGTGATGGGCTGGATAAAACGAATGAGAGGCTAAATGACCGAATGAGCCCGTAGGACGGCCCTTGTAAAGAGAACCCAAGGCATCACAATTATCTTCAATCACCCACAGGTCATATTTTTTCGCAAGAGCCATCACAACATCCAGATCGAAAGGAACGCCCAAGGTATGCGCCATCATAATGGCCCTCGTCTTTGGGCCAATGGCTTCTGAGATACGCTCTGGAATGGCTGTGTAATCACCTAGATTTACGTCAATAAAAACCGGAACTAAGTTGTTCTGCAGGATTGGCGCCAAGGTGGTAGGAAAACCTGCCGCCACCGTGATGACCTCATCACCAGGCTTGAGCCGACGGGCGCCTAGTTTTTGGGAGGTGAGTGTTGTCAAAGCAACCAGGTTAGCTGAAGACCCTGAATTAACCAGCAAGGCATTCGATACTCCCAGTTTCTCGGCAAAGTTTGCCTCAAATTCTTCAGAATAGCGCCCCGCAGTAAGAAAAAAATCCAAACTGGAATCTACTAAGTTGTGCAATTCTTTGGCATCAAACACTCGGCCAGCATAATGAACTAGATCACTGCCAGCTGAAAAAGCACCATGCCCAAACTTCGCATCATGGTATTGCTCAACCAAGCTTAAGATTTGCTTCCTGATATCGTCTGCTTTAATCATAACACTCCTAACCCGGCAGAGCCGGAACCAAAACGAAGATTTTTGAACAGAAGCTCGCGAAGATCGCAAAGGCAGAATGTTTTTATCGCCTCCGGCGAAATAAATATTCCTCTTTTTACCCTGAGCCTGTCGGATGGGCTTGGTGTGCTTTTCGCGCTTCTGTTCAAACCCTTTTCTTGTACGAATTTTGAGTAAAAACCAAGGATAATCCCAACGCCACTAGTGCCATTATCCCTAACACATAAACCACCTGCATGAGGGTCTCATGCCAGTACCATACACCCAAAAGATACCCGCCCGCACAAAGGAATAGCGGAATCATGATTTTGAATCTTCTTTGCGCAAGTTCAAAATTCAGCAATACCGCGACCAATGTTAGTGGCGCCATCGCCAAGGCCATACCCCTGAGAATTTCAATCTGCACAGGCTGAATCTCTTTCGTTATTACACTCAACAATAGTCTCGGGAAAATTATACATACTAAAGCCACGGAGCCCATAATCAAGCCCGTCACGGCCATGGCTTTAAGCAGAGTGCGACGTGTCGCCTGCGATGACTCCCCGTCTGAAGTCACCTTCGGGAACATAGCCGAGCATACCGGCCCTGGCAGGAATAACACCATTCGCGCAAACATGGCGGCTTTGGAGAAAACGCCCGCTTGCTCTGGCGAAAAATAATATTTCACCAAAAGCATGTCCGCTCCCGACAACACCCCATAGGCTGTGAAGGCCACCATATAACCGCCCATGTAGGAATAAACCCCCGCAGGTCGAGCTACCGAAAAACGCTTGCGCCCCAACAGCGAGCCGCACACTATCAGCCCAAACAATCCTGCCACCAATATCCCCAGCATGTGCGCTGTCAATCCGCCAATGGCACCCAATCCAAAGAGCGCAAGAACTACCCCAAATAATAACCTAAGCACCGCGCCCGCATTACTAGTCAAAGCTGCCCATTTGAAGGCCTGCATCCCCGCTAAAACACTATTCGATAGCATTCCGAGCATCATTAGAATGACGGTTGCGATCGCGATATAAATGGGTCCAACGGAATCAATTTTGAAGGACCGCATAATTTCATTCCGGCCCAACATCATGATAGCCCCCAGGAGTAACACTGGCAGCACCAAATCTCTCGCTAAGGCCGCCATCATGCCTTTGATCTTCTCCCGCTCTTCCTTGGCCATGAAAAGCGCCGTAAAGTGTGTCACCCCGCCGCCTACTGCCGAAAGAGGCGTACTTAAAATCATGAGCGCACTAAGAACTGCGGCCATTACGCCATATTCAGCATTCCCCAACATCCGAGTCATAATGACCTGGAATATTAGATTGCAGATGTTTCCGAACTGGGCGCCAATGAAAAGCACCAAACTGTGAGTTAGCAGATGATCCCGAACTGCGCCAACGGGATGAATCCAAGGTCCGAGAACGCGGTCATAAAAATTGATTACCCATTTGAATGGCGAATAAATCAACCGCAACCGGACCATCGCCATCAGCATTTCTGGCGAGGCTTTTCCAACTTCAATCTTGGACCCTTCGACATCGTGCCACGTTGTAGGAATTTCTTTAACGGAATACCCTGCCCGGCGGAGCTGGAACAGCAAGTCGACATCAAATGCCCATTGAGTGATTCCTAGATGCGGCAATATCGCCCCCACCGACTCTTTCGTCATTAACTTGGCGCCACATTGGGTATCGGTTAGCTTCAGGCCAAACAGCCACCTGGCCAAAAAATTAAAAACTCTAGACGCCACGCGGCGATCCAGAGGTTGGGGCGGGCTCACTTTCGCGCCTCTGGCCCAACGAGAGGCTATGATGCTTCCTTTGTCACCAAGGTTGTCCACCAAATCCTGAAACGCAGCGGGAGGTGTAGCCCCATCCGCATCCACAAACCCGATCAAGTCACCCCGCGCTTCACGAAATCCGACCATGACAGCGCCACCCTTGCCAATCCGATCAGGTTCAACAATCATTTTGACCCCGGGGAAGCGCTTAGCATAGCTCGCCACTACTTCGTCGGTGCTGTCGGTAGAGCCATTTATGACAACAAGAAACTCGACCTGATCTCCATAATGATTGAAAAAGAACGGCAGGTAGGCCTCCAACATGGGACCGATCCGTTTTTCTTCATTATGAGCCGGGATGATTATCGAAAGCCGCATGGCTCGCATCATGCCAGATTAAGGGCATGGTAAACAACTTGAAAAAAGAATGGCAACGGGGCTAGGAGAGCGGGCGCTACGAGCCCGCCACGGTCAATGTCGCGCTCATAGCGCGCGATCTACTGGAGCTTTGCTCTAATACCAAGCGCAATGCCTAGATCATATTAAATATAGTTTTATACTTTTCAAACTTGATTGCCTTTATAATTCAATCATACTATGCGCGATCATGATCGCACCTTCCCAAACGCTACGATTTTATCGTGGTAAATTGCCTCATTGGCTTGTCGCTGACAGACCCTATTTCGTCACGATGTGCCGTGCAGGGAGCTTGCCCACTAATGTCGCGCTCACAGCGCGCGACCTACCAGAGAGTCGCACTGCCCCGCAGGAGGGCGGGCGCTACGAGCCCGCCACAGCCAATGTCGCGCTCACAGCGCGCGACCTACCAGAGAGTCGCAATATCCCGGGGAGGGAGGGCGTTACGAGCCCGCCCATTAATTTTCCTGAAAACAAGTGGCTTGATGAATTTAATCGAATTGACACCATCTTGGACGCAGCATCAGGTTGTGCAGCTAACCTAACCACGCCCCCTGTCGCAAACTTGATTTTTACTAACCTGGCCTGGCTACGCGAACGTGGGTGGCACATTTGGGCTGCTTGCATAATGCCAAGCCACCTCCATCTCGTAATGGCTAGCGAGTCCGCACGGACCGCGGATCTTATACAGGATCTCGGTCAGTTTAAAAATTATACGGCACGCCTGGCTAACCCGAGTTCGCCAGTTGGGCGGTTATTAAGGTTGTAAGTCGTTGGAAATCAACAAAACGACCTCAAAAGTCTTGACTACATTTTCAGATTCAGTGGCACATAGGGGAGGCGCAATTTCATTCGTGAGAGGAGTGCGG
>JBBQNS010000040.1:0-26938 GCA_038330175.1 Kiritimatiellia bacterium | reverse complement strand
CGTCACCCGGTTGAGGGCATCATATTCTGCGACCGTTCGGTCATCCCCGTCGATCTGGTGAACGACCCGCCCCCATTTATCAAACTCCTGCCGAACAATACGACCAGTTGGCTGGATGGTGGCAACGGCATTCCCGAGATTATCGAAATGAGTCCGAGTCTCGCCCCCCAACGTATCGATAGTGGAGATCGGGCGGCCTAAGGGGTCATAGGCTTTGTGCATGACAAATCCGCGTGGATCCTTATTGCTAATCACCAATCCCCGTTCATCATAAGTGTTCTCTTCAATCGCCTCATCTGCCGTAGCCAATGCTGAGACCTGCTTCACCAGCAAACCGCGGGCGTCATAGGCATAGGTGTTGGCAACTCCGATCTGGTTCCGATTGCTTACCAAGCGATCAGACATATCGTAGAAAGACCAGGTTGATTGCTCCTCCGGCAGGCCTTCTGCAGCAATCACAACCTGAACCCGGCCGAGCTCGTCGTACACGGTAGAAGAAGGGATGCCGCGCGAGTTCAAGGTTCGCAACGTCTGGCCGGCGGCGTTATACTCGATTCGTGTTTGATTCCCACCAGGATCTGTCACATTGGTTGCGTTGCCAAATGCATTATAAGCGAAGCGTGTCACTGCGCCCTGTGCATCGGTAACGGTCGTCGCCAGCCCCAACGCATTCATCTCCTGTGAGGTGGTATGCCCATTCGCATCCGTAGTAGCCACGGCGCGGTTATTCCTGTCATAGGCAATGGCTGTGGCATGTCCCAAAGCATCCCACTTCCTGATCAGATTCCCTTCTTCATCATATTCGCACCGGGTAATATCCTGACTAAGAGCAGTGATCGTTTTTTGCAACTGGGCCCGATCCCGCAAGGTCAGCTTGCCATCCCCATCGAGATCACCCGCGATTCCTCCCGCTAAAGAATTTTGTGCCGGCTCAGAGCCACTACTTAGCTCATCTTGCGTTCCCTTCGTATCTCCATCCGGGTCCGCTCCCAAAGCATAAAGCTCCTGGATCTCGCCTAGGCTGAGCACACGGCTGTAGAGCCGGACATCATCAACTGCGCCATCGAAGCCGGAGTTCGTAGTTCCGGCCTCGCACCCGATGCCCAGCGGAGCCTGAAAGTCCGACGCCACACCGGTCAGGTTCGTATCCAAGACCGCGGCCCCATCGACATATAACACCAAATTGCTCCCGCAGCGCGTTGCAGTCAGATGCGCCCATTCCCCGGCAGCCAGCCGGAGAGGCGCTACAATCCGATCCGGTACAAACCCGGGCAGGCAGATTTCAGGAAACCGGTTCGTAAGTTGGAGGCCGCCTCCGCCTTGCCATACGACCTTCATCGTCGCCTCTGAAGAGCCGAAATCCGGACGAATCCAAACTGCATAAGAGCCAATGCTAAACAGATTTAGCAACGGATTTTCCGCTATTGAAATTCCGTTCGTCAGACCATCGAATTCCAGCGCGCCTCCCACCCGCCCAATTGCGCCAGTCGGCTCCATCCCGCCCAGCCAAAGCCCGTCGAGCCGATTGCTTGAACTGTCAGCAATGGCATATCCATTGGTCTCGTCCAGCCGATACCAGCCGACTAGGCCCTGCCCCAAGGTCGAGTCCGTCGGGTTCAAACCTTGCGTAACCTCGACCCCATCACTGAGACCATCTCCATCGGTGTCCGGCCTTAGCGGGTCACAACCATAATCCGATTCGCCATCCGCAAACCCATCTCCATTCCGATCCACTCCCTGCATGAAAAGACCGATAGGCATCACGCCGTCATGCCCATCTACCAGCCCATCGCCGTCGCTATCAGGATTGCGGGGATCCAGACCCAACTGGAATTCATCGAGGTTCGAGAGGCCGTCATGGTCTGGATCTTCCGTCTGATCGGACGGATCTGCCGGATCGATATTATGCGAGCGCTCCCAGACGTTAGGTAGCCCGTCACCATCATCGTCGAGCCCGGCAGGCTCGTTAGTCGTGACCGAAAGGGCATCAAAATACGCAGTCTGAAGGCTGGGGGCCGACACCCTTACCGCTGAATACTCATTCAATGGATGAATAAATGGGAAAGCCATTCCGACACCAACACCATTGACCCAAAGCGACCAAGTCTGCGTCTTGTAATCGGTCTTCACCGTGAATCGAGTCCACTGGGACGTTGAGACCGGCTCATGGTTCGCCAACGTCTCCCAACCGGAAGCGGTACACACTGACGGCTGGCCCGTCACATTGACGTAAAACGCCGAAACGGCATTCGAACTAATCTCGGGTTCATTCTCAAGCGTGCGCCGCACCGGGCGCGTTTGGAAATCAGTCCAGATCACCCTTTGACCAAACGTTGCAACGACTTTGGAAAGCATTCCCGTGCCCATCATCGCTAAGGCCTGATCGCCATCAAAGACGCAATTCGTCTGGACCCGGGCCGTGTTAGTGCCTGTTGCACACCACCCATGCTGCCCATCCACGCTTCCGATGCTGACCTCTGGTTCTTCGAATGACTCAAAGAACGGCACCTCATCAAATGAATTAGAAACGGCAGGATCAAACCCAAGCTGGATTTCGGCACCATCCCCCACCCCATCTAGATCACTGTCAGAATGGTGTGGATCCAAGCCAAGTCGGTATTCCTCGCTGTTGATGAGACCATCCTGATCGGGGTCGGACAGATCAGACAGATCAGTCCAATCGGACAGGTAAAAGCGATCCGACAAATCGGCTCGATCTGATGAGACCACAATCGAATCTAGGAAGGTCGGCGTTTGCGAAGCATGCTTCACTACGATTCCAGAATATTCCTGCGAAACGTCGGAAGCAAAACACAGTCCTGTGGCCACGGGCCAGCCGCCTAGGTATAAGCTCCAAATCCGGTTGCTAAAATCCTGGCACGTCGTGAAGCGCACCCAACTATTTGTCATCAGGATGGGCGCGTGGGTTAGCGTGACCCAATTGGTGGAATCCGACACAACCAGTTGACCATACCGATTCGCGTAAAACCCGGCGGTAGTCGCCGTTTCCAATTTTGGCGGGGTGGAGACCGTTCGAAAAACGGGTACACTCCTTAAATCGGTCCAGATAACGGAACGTCCCATCGCGGCGAGTGGCTGATAGATCGCCACTCCGGATGTCAGACCGCCCAACTGCAACGCCTGCGACCCCGAATAAGGCCGAATTTGATTTACGGCTGCGCCATCATTACCGAAAATAACCTGCCACCCATGCTGTCCGGCCAGCAGTCCATTGGTCACTTCGGCGGCCTCGAATGACTCAGCAAATGGAAGTCTGCCATACAAGGCCGCATTAGTAGGCGATAGCCCTCGTGCTAGCTCGAGCCCATCTCCGAACCCATCCCCATCACTGTCAGAATTGGTCGGATTTAGCCCTAACTGATATTCTTCAAAATTCGAAAGGCCGTCCTGATCCGGATCATCAGTCCAATCTGACGGATCCATCGGATCAAGATTGTGTAAACGTTCCCAGGCGTTGGGCAGCCCATCGCCATCGCTGTCGATTTCTCCGGGTGCTTCGGCGGTGACCCGAATTTCATCGAGCCAGGCGTTGGTGTAGATGGGCCCGAAAAACCGCATTCCAGAATAACTCGTTAAGTGATGAATGAATGCCAGATTTCCGGCAATAAGTTCCCCATCCAAGCAAAGACTCCAAACTTGATTTGAGAAGTCCTGCATGACCGTAAACCGGCTCCAATTGGCAGCCACGACGAGAGGCGCGTTGGTAAGCACTATCCAATTCGTTCCACTGGCCACCACCGGCTGACCGACAGCATCAATGTAGAAGGCGGCCGTTGATGCCGCATGCGTTGTTGGCGGTTTTGTTGCAAGCCGTCGAGCCGGGATAGCTTGAAGATCGGTCCAGGTTGTGACGCCCATCGTCCCTTTGAAAGCTTGAACCAATTGAGACGACTCATTGGTCGTTGCCGTCAGACATAATGCCTGCAGACTTTCATTCCAGCCATTAGTTCGAACCTTAGCCCAATTGGTTACCGAAGCCGCCCACCCATGTTGTCCCTGAAGATCTCCCAAATTTATCTGTGTGGGCTCGAAAGGTTCGTAAAACGGAACCGTAGCGATAATGGCAAGGTCGGCATTTGTTGGTGAGGTTCCCCATGCGATTTCTACGCCATCATATACCCCATCGCCATCACCATCAGGGTTTCGCGGGTCAAGCCCCAGCCGGTATTCGTCGAGGTTCGAAAGCCCATCATGGTCAGGATCCGAGCGCTCAGAGAGATCAGACGAATCTGTGTGATCGTATGGATCGAGACCATGAGCCTGCTCCCACTCATCAGGCAGACCATCACCATCCGAATCCACGACAAAGCCAGCAGGCTTGTTTGTGGTGACACTAATATCATCAAAAAACGCATCCTGATAAAGCGCACTGCGGAACCAGATTCGGCCCAATTCGGGTACCCTTGTTGCAAAAGGTAGGCTCCGAATCACATTGCTGCCGTTTAGCCAAAGTCCCCAGCGCTGGCCCACATAATCAAGACGCACCGTAAATCTTGCCATACTGCCGGCCGCCAACGGTGCGACATTTGTCTGGCACACCCATGCGCCGGGACAGGCGGTGGCGTCATATGCCATCAAGGACCCCTCCCGGTTCAAATAAAATGTTGAACCCATGCCGACAGGGTGCCCCGGCACCGCACTAGCCATCCGCCGGACGGCATCGGCATAAAAATCGACCCACACGACCTCCATGCCGTAAGTCGCCAGGTGATGCGAAGCCTCAGCGTTATGATTGGTATCGCCCTTGAGGACCAAACGCTGATAATTGCTTGAAGCCGGATTGGTTACCACCCACGCGGCATTGCTGAGGCCCGTGGTCCAGCCATTCTGGCCAGATAGTTTGCCAGTGGCTACGGTCGGCATTTCGAACGTTTCATAAAACGGAAGCAGAACGTGATTATTGCTATTGGTGGGAGAGAACCCATTTGCAACCTCAGCACCATCCCCCATCCCGTCGCCATCCGAATCCCCATCCAAGGGATCAGAGCCCGCCAACCATTCTTCAGCCAACGAAAGTCCATCGTGATCCTCATCTAGTGCGCCATCCTGAGGCCAGTCTGGATCCAAACCCATTTGACGCTCCACATATCCAGGGATCCCGTCTCCATCCTCATCCGGATCCTGTAGAACGAAATCAATCCCCTTCACCACTTGGGTTACCAGAACCGGATTAAGCCCATAAACTCCGGCCGCCTCCCACGAATCATGCACCTCATCGCCATCCGAATCACGCCACGCCTCAACCGCCCAACTCGTCTGGCTCCCTGCCACCACAAGATGATAGGGTCCAGGCTGAAGGCTTACGGTTCGAGCATCCAACCCGCCTCCCATTGCCGGGCTTGCGGCCACATGGATCCTTCCTGTTTGAGCGCCGTCATATCCTGCAAAACCGCTGATGGATGGGTTGAAAACAACCTCTGATATTTGAAAGCTGAAGGCCCGCTTCACTTGTCCGACATTGACCGGACTAAAGTCAGCCATATTGCCGAAATCGCTCCACGGGTAATCAGCGACCACGCCTTCTTCAATTAATCGATGATAATAGGGAAACACAATCTGTTTGAGCTGTCCGAGATTGACCGGGCCATCGTGTTTACCAGCTCGGAGGCTGGTCAAGGCGGCCCTAATCGCGTCATTCCCGCCACCCGGTAACTTCGCTTCGACCTCTTCGCCCGCCTTTTCGGCGAGCCAACAGAGCTGCCCCTGAAGCGCAGGCGCGAAATCATGGGGAGGCAAATTGGTGTCCACTACTTGCCGTGTCACCCACCAATCAGGAGTCGCGAAAAGCTCTAAGGGCAGCACTATAATAGCCGACAGCAGACACCCGATGATAAACCGTGACTTCATTGAAGCCTCCCTTCAAGTGCAGCGGCATCAGTGGCATCCACTTGCCCGTCTTCGTTAACATCGGCTCGAATCAGAATATCCAGCGGGATATCCGGCAGGGATCGATTGACCGAACTCACCCGGTTAAGCGCATCGTAAGTGGTTAGAACCGCCTTCCCATTATCGTCAACAACGGCTGTTTTATTGCCATTTTGATCGTAGAGAAAGCGGGTACGCTGTCCCAAGGCGTTGATCCGCGCGGACTCTCTGCCACACCTATCGTAAATTATTGAGGAACGATTGCCCGCGGGATCCGTAGTCGAGACGAGCTCATTGTAAACACTCCATTCATAAAGTGTTCGATTACCCAGAGGGTCAATAGTCGCCACTTTTCGCCCGAGTGAGTCATACTCGGTTCGCCATGAAGCTTCTGCATAATCCACCTCCACGATCGCTTGGTTTCGGGAGTCATATTGAGCACTTTTTGTTCTCAACAAAATCCCATTGGCATTAAGGACGAGCGTAGTGACTACATTCCCGTTTGCATCAGGTATAAATTCCGTAACCACTCCCAACGCATCCTGGCCCCATACTTTGCGTCCGAGCAAATCATACTGGAACGATTCACGGCGGGATTCGCCACCAGGGGCGAGACACGTCCGATTTGTCAACTGGCCACTGGAATCGAAAGCACTTTGTATCCGAAGCCCATTAGGTTCGATTTCCTCAATTAATCGTCCCAAATCATCATAGCGATTTCGTTTAGGATTTCCCTCTGCATCGAGCAGTTCAAGCAAACGTCCTTCAGCATCATACTGGTGCGATGTGGTCGCTCCACGCCGGTTAGTTGTCTTCACAATGCGCCCCATCGCATCGTATTCGACATTTGCCGAATACCCCAACGCATCACGCGTTTGAATCAGTCGATTAAGAGAATCATAGCGGAACTGTGTCTGAAACCCTCTCCCATCAAAAACATTGGTTTTGTTACCATTGGCGTCATAGCCGTTTCGCACCAATTGCCCGAGGGGATTGCGCTCTGCCAGCACACGGCCCGCATAATCCAACTCATAGCGGGTTCGGCGGGCATCAGCTCTCCCGGCTCCTACCGTTTTAAGAACCAACCGGCCGAGCCCATCATATCCATAGGTAATGATCAGGCCTGATGGGAAAGCCTCACGCACCTTGTTCCCGCCTGCATCGTAAGCAAAGTGCAAAAGATTCGAGGCCGGATCCAAAACCGACACCAGGCGATTAAGCGCATCATATTCATACTCAGTCCTAGCACCTTTTTTGTCGTCTTCGAAAACAACATTGCCGCTCGGATCATAGGTTTTACCGGCGTGAAATCCATAAGCATCCCAGGTATGGGTCAGGCGCCCTAGCGGGTCATAGTCAAATTCAGAGACGGCTCCATTCGACTTCGTCACCTTAACCAGATTATTGCCTGCATCAAACTGCTGGGATTCATTTATGCCAAATGCATCCAACGCGTTAGTTAGCCGACCTAACTGGTCATACTCATAGTGGGTAGTGGCACCTGTGTTGTCAGTCTGGGTTCGCTTAAACCCATATACATCATATTTAAAGCGAGTTGTTGCCCCCAGTGCATTCACCCGGGCAAGCACGTTTCCGCGTGAGTCATATTGGGTTTGGGTCAGGGCACCAGCTGCATCGCGCTCCGTAACCTGGCGATCGCACCTATCGTAGGCATAAGAGGTCACCGCTCCGCAGGCATCGGTCATGGAAAGCACGTTCCCAGCAGGATCAAAGACTCGAGCGATTCGGGTTGATGCGGAATTGGAAAGACCTGCCGTTTCAGTCATAACGGGCTGTCCTAAAGAATTATAAAGCGTGGTGGTTCTTGCAGCATCAGACAGCCCTACACCCACAACTTTATTAGTCACCCGATTGGCCGCATCATAATCATAGCGGGTTAACAACCCTCTTGGGTCGGTCTCAGTGACCTTGTTATCTTGAACGTCATATCCAAACTTAACACTTTGTCCCAGCGCATCGGTAATGCGGATCATTCGTCCATATACATCATATTGGGAAGCGCTCAGTCCCCCTCTTTTGTCTTGAAGCTTGACCAGCTTACCTCGCCCGTCGAGCCATTGGACAAGCTGATACCCCATTGCATCTGTCGTGTTTGTCACCCGCCCAGCGGCATCATAAGAATAGGTTTTCCAAAAACCCAAGGCATTGGTTTCGCTCGTGATATTTCCTTCTTCGTCATAGGTGGTGAATGTTTTATAGCCTAGCGCGTTGATCTCAGACGTCACCCGCCCGAGAGGGTCATACTCATAGGCATTAGTTCGGACATCCCTCAGGCTTAGCCCGCTGACCTTTTGTGTTAATCGGCCTGCGGGATCCCACTCATAACCCGTGACGGCTCCATCGCCCATCTTTTCGCTTACTTTTTTGCCACATCGGTCATAAGCCATCCTATTCGCCGTCCCATCGGGCCCTATTACAGAGACAGGGCGCCTGTGTCGATCGTAGGCAAAGCTCGTGCGATGACCATGGGGATCGATTGTGGCAATTCGAAGTCCACGCAGATCGTACTCATATTGGTTCGTCGCCGTTCCTGCTTTGATCTCCATAACCAACCGGTCAGCAGGATCATAAACCGATGATTCCCATTCAATTAATTTCCCCGCCGCATCCGTCAGAAAGGAATTAGTTATGTTCCCTGCGGCGTCATAAGCCGCTTGGTGGTTGTTCCCTTGTGAGTCAATCTCAGAGATCAGTTGCCCCACTGCATTGTAGCTGGAAACCGTTACATGGGCATCACGCCGGCCAACCCCAACGGTTTTGTTAGTAACCCGGTTCAAGGCATCATAAGCGTAGGCGATGATTAACGGTTCAGGGATCTCTTCCTGCGAACTTCCCGGTGGCGCACTCCACTGAAAACGTTCCACAATCTTGTTACCATTGGCGTCATAAGCTGTGGTTACTTGATTACCCGCCTTGTCCAGGATGAGAATAGGATTGTTGTTCCGGTCATAAGTAGTGACGACCCCAAATCCTCGCCGATCCAAATTAACGCGAATATTGCCCCGCTCATCATGGATGGCCTCGCGAGTCTGGCCCAACGCATCCGTGATCCGCCAGACGTTCCCGTTTTCGTCATATTCCGTAAGCGTTTGCTTGCCCAGCTTGTCTATTTGGCAAAAAGGACGGCCATCTGCATCGAATTCCGTGAACTCCGATCGTCCCAATGGATCAATTTGTTCAATCGACCGGCCACGGCCATCAAGCCGCTGCTGCTCCGTAGATTCTTCCAAGGTGCCAGTCGCTTTGGTCACATGGATCAAAAGGCCGTTGCGGTCATACTCATACTGGGTTTCAATACCGGCTTCATCCCGTTCCGAGGTCTTCAGTCCACTGGCATTAAAGACGGCATGCCGCCGCCCGCCATCGGGCACTACAACCCTGACACAATTCCCAAGGGCATCTGAGTCATAGGCTGTTTCGAAACCGCGACGATTCCGGCATCTGACAACATTAAGCCCGTTCCCATCATAAAAGGTTTCCTCCACGGCCCCATTCGCATCCGTTGCCCGGACTACATTTCCATAGGCGTCATAGGCAAGGGTTGACTCATTCCCAAGGGCATCTTTCGTCCGAACCAGCCGCCCTACTGAATCATAATCCATCGTAGTTACACGCCCTAGAGCATCCCAAGAACGGATAGGCTTGTTGAAGATGGGATCATATTCATAACGGCGTATATTTTTCTCGGGGTCAGTCCAGCTGACTAGATTGCCACGGTTATCATAGGCGAACTGATGCGCGCACCCCCCACGGTCGCTCGACACTAGATTGTGGGCAAAATCGTAAAAATAAAAAATATCCTGCGGGTCACTTCCAGGGTCGAAATGCCGATAACTCACCTTGAGACTAAATCCATCCAGCCAAACTGGCACCGCATTGGTTGACCCGTTGGGGAGCGTGATTCGCGCCGTAAGATGAGCCACATCCGCCCAGGTCCACTGGGGTTTGGCACGACTGATGTCTAATGCCACCCAAGCGCTGTTGATTGAGCTCCAATTGGTGGAGGCTATTCCGACAGCCGATAAACAAACGGGATTGGTGGCCAGCCCTTTAACAGATAGTACCACTTGAACAATGTCATTGCTCATTCCGGGGACTAAAAAGCCCCACCCGGAAGCCTCTAATGCACTCTTCGTGGTCAGCGCAGGCTGATACGCCATCAAGTCATCACGCCCATCTCGCGCATATTCGATGTTTTGCCAGAGCGACGTATCCAAGGTCGAAGCTTGTTCAGGAATGTGATGGGCGACCAGATTGATTCCGTCACTCTCCCGGTACGTCAACTCCCCCTCCCGGACATACACCTGGCTGATATCATTTGAAGCATTATAGACAACACCTTGAATGCTTTTTGAGCCAGGGCGCCAGGAATAGGTGGTCCCTTTCAGATAGAGATAATCCACCTCATTTGTCCGCCCTTCAGCCCGCTCACCGTCCCTATATTTGCACACCCGATCCGGAGTGCTGTTGGTGGTGTGATAAGAAACCTCAATGCCATGCCCCTCGGGATCCGTTCGGCTGATAAGATTGTGCCGCAGCTTTTCCTGCACTTCGGTTTCGGCATACGCATAGTGCGTGACATCACCCATTACATTGGTGACCGCCACAAGATCGCCCCCTCGATACGCATAACCGACGGAACGTCCCAGGTGATCTTCAAGTCGAACGACTTTGGCGTCCGCAAAATTAGCCTCATAACTGAAGGTGATGGACTGCTTTAACGCATCAGTCATCCGAACCAGACGCCCGCTCGCGTCATAATGGAAAAACAGGGTATTCCCGTTAGCATCGGTTTTTCGTAATAATTTTCCTGCTAGATCAAAAGCCAACTGCGTCTTGTTTTTGTTGTTTATTAAATATTCGTTGTGGGTTTTTGTTAATTCGAATGTGGAACCGGGGAGATACTTATACTCGCCATTCGAATTCTTGGTATAGGTGATCCCCAGATGAAAAGTATCCGCGATAATGTCCATGGGTACGTTTTGATTATAAGAAGCCAGCTCCAATCTTGCCTGCACCGCATTCAAATCCGACCACGTCCACGAGGCTCGATCCGACGTGATATTTACATAATCAAAATCATAAGCTTTGTGCCCCCACGTAGCAGAGTTTGCACCACCTGCCGATAATTTAAGGCTAAGTCCATATTGCGGATGATCCGAGTCATAAGCCGTTGCTCCGATTGAAGCCAGATCAACCTGAATAATGCTTGAGACACCTTCAGGCGCCGAAAACCCCCACCCGCCAACCACAAGCGGTCGAAGTGAGGCGATGGACCCATAAAAATGGGCTACATTTCCATATCCGCCGAACGCATCCGGCATACCCGTCGCCTTATTCCCTTGGCTCCAGGTCGGCGCCGCCACACACACCCGCGCATAGGCGCTGGTATACGACAGATCCGGAATAATGGGAATGATGCCGTCGGGCGTCACATAATGGATCACAAAATCACCTGGAAATTCGAGCCGTTCACCTTGGTTCCAGCCCCACCCGTAACCAAATAGTCCTGCGGATTCGTGCTGACTGCGGTAATTCCGGGTGACCTCCAACATCAAGCCACGTGATTTGAGACGCAAATCAAAGCTTTCACGCTGAACGAGTTCACCCGAAGCCATTTCTACCGGGATTTCCGAAAACCGTTTGACGACTACTGACGAAGGCGCCGCCTGTGGCGCGGCCATAGCAAAAAGCGAAAGTAGGCCCAAAAAGGCCAGATAGATCGTGGCGGAAGCCCCTTTCACTCGCCACTTCCCGTAACCCCATTCGTATAGGGTCCCATACTCAAATCACCTTGTGGCGGCAAATGCTTGATGACGGCACGTTGAATGGCCGCTTCACCACTAATGGCCAGATTGGTTAATACCAAGGTGCTGCTTGTCAGCTGACCGTTAACTAACAAATTTGTTTTCACCACCAGGTTCCCCTCAATGGTCAATTCGCCTGCCTGTCCCTCGCCCATGATGCAACCCAACACCACTCCCACCATGAATCCTACTTGCTTCATTATCTTTCTCATCACATTGCCTTCCTTTTTAATTTAAGGTCATTAGCGTCCCACAGGACGCAGGTTAATAGGCTGCAGGCTGTTAGACTATTAGGTAATATCAGAAGCCTCGACTGCCTTAAGTCCTGGTCGTTTACGGTTTTTCCAATCATCGTTTCTTCGCTTTCACCTAACAGTCTATAGCCTAAAATGCTAACAGCCTTGGCGTCCTTTGGACGCCAAGATTTAAGGTCGAACACTCACGGCACCCAGCGGGCGCAAGGTCACATCACGGAGTCCAATGCACAACGAGGGCTCATGGAAAACAGTCGAGCCGCTTATTTGAATCACGTCATGGGCATAGCTCACATCGCAAGCCGCACCTAGGGAACGCTTGGGCCCATGCCCGGCTATCACCTCAAAGGCATAGCCATCATAACTATCTGAGCCCGCATCAGAATCGGCATAAAGAAGGATAATTGAAAAGTCTTCCCCCATAGGATCTGTGCCGCGGGACAGCTCCGCACCATCAGGGACCCCGTCAGAATCCGAATCCATTAAATACGGATTAGTTCTGAAGATCAGGATTTCACGCGCATCGGGGAGCCCGTCATGGTCCGTATCCACGTCCGCATTCCCAACCTGATAGAAACGGAAGTTCGAGTTAGTGAGCTCTAAATCCGTCCAAACCAACGTATTAGTACCCGCTGTCATAAGCCCCCCTTCGCGTACCATCCAGACTCCCGCTAAAAGGTTGGTGGACACATAAACATCTAACCGATCGGAGAACGCGGAGGGATAATCAATCTGCAGTTGCATCCGTTCACCTGTAGAGGCGTTAACCGTGAGCACGATATTTGAATGGGCCGCCTCCGGACGGCCTGCCGCCTGGCTTTCCCCCGTTGTGAATGAAGCAAGACAGATCCCAAGCAAAACCTTTATTGCTACGCTGCTTTTGTTCATCATTTCTACCCTTGCCTCGATTTGACTACCTTTATCTAATATAACTAAGATATAGCGAATGCGTGTATTAATCTTTATAGATTGAAAGCGCAATAATTATTTAGTTTTTTTATAGATCTTATTAAATGTTATTTCTTGCGGGAGGGGAGCCAGACCGAGTCACCCCCGGCGGAGACCGCCGGCTCCAGTGATTGAAAGCATAGGCAGCAAACGCAATTTTTATTCTGGAGCCGGCGGTCTCCGCCGGTAGCACCCCGCAGACGCGAAGCCCGGCTGCTTGGGCTGGGTTATTATGAGTTTTTTCCTCATTAATCCCCCAAAGATATGTTCAGAAAATGGTATCATCGCTCTTGACCTCTCGGCCCTGTTCACGCAACATCTTCCTTTATGAGTGAGAAAAAACAGGCCAGCCCATGGGGGCGTATGAAACATGAGACAGCTCCAGTGCTCTCTTTGCCGCAGCATTGTGTTTAAGGTTTGGCCTGTATGAGATCTGAAATCATTGCCATAGTCTTGAGTTCACTTTTTATGGCTTCTCTCGCCAGCCGTGCCGATGAATTGGATGACCTTATTTCTTTGGCTTTTAGCAACAGCCCCACACTCCACGCCGCCAACCAAGGGCCCCGCCAGGCAGAGGCCGCCCGAGACGCCACTGACGAATTTCTGGACCCGCATACGACCGCAGCTGCGGGCCACGTGTCAGGCAATGGGGCTGCCACTCCTTTCATCGCGGCACCTGCCGGGCTTCCGGCCGCAGACACTTATGGCGTGGGCGCAGGGGTCGAAGTCCCTATCCGGCCCGGTTTCTATGCCGGAGCGGGAGTTTCCGAGCAATATCTTGTAAACCCGCCGAACGGGTTCAATTCAGGCTATAGTACCCTCGTGGGCGCCCAGATCCGCATCCCGCTGATGCAAGATCGCGGGTTCAGCCTCTGGCGCCAACGACAAGCGCGGCAGAGGGAACTTCTCGAAGCCGCCGACGCCCACCTCTTGGAAACGCGTCAAGCGGTCCGGCACGCCGTTGAGCTAGCCTATTTCACCTATCTCGTCGAAATTGCCAATGCGGCCACCTCCTGGTCCGCCATCGAACGCTCTCAAAAGCTCCTGGACGAAGCAGAGGAGTTAGTCCGGCTGCAGGTGGTGCCGGAATACCAGTTGGCGCCCGCACGGCTTGAATTGGCACTCCGCCGCGAAGAAATCTGCGCGGTAAATCAAGCGATTGATACCGCCCGCTTGCGGTTGAGCCAAGTGCTGGGGATGCCCGCCCCCTCCCAGCTGACCACCAATTCTGATACATTGATTACACGCGCCACCTCTCTTCAACTTCCAAAGGAGCCCATCAGCGACCCCATCTTTGCCGCGCGGGGTGCCCTATGTGAAATCGAGGCTCTGGCCGCGGCCGCTTCTGCCGAAACGCGCTCACTCGACGATCAACTGCGCCCCGACCTAGGGCTTTCCCTGCGCGGTGTCTGGGCACCTGAAGACTCCTCCTCACAAACGATCAACGGAGAACCCACCTCCAGCGATCAGTCGTCCGTTGCCGCGGTTCTGGTCTGGACGCGGCCCTGGAGCCAGACCGGTGCCCGTGCCCGCCTTCGCGAATCGCGTGCCCGGGAGTCGCAATTGGCCGAGGTGCGCAACGAGCTCCTCAATAAACTCGCCGCCGACCTAGCCACGGCTTACCGCGAATTCACTGGCGCTGGTGAGCGGCTCAAGCAGATCAACATTGCGGTGGAACAGGCCCGCCAGACACTGGAAGCGGAAGCAGAACGCTTTCGGCTGGGCGAAGGCCGAAGCCGCAACGTGCTGGACGCCCAAAATGATTTAAACAAGGCCTATCGGGCTCGCAATGCCATTGTTGCGGCGCTGCTAACAGGCCACTCGAATTTCAGGTACGCATCCGGGTATCAGGACAACATCAGCCGAACGGCCCCTACGCCGCCCCTTGGAGATAACGACCATGGACATCAGTAAAATCATGGATTTGTTTGGATGGGGCAACGATAAGCCCGAAGACCTTCAAACCGCCATGGAGGAGCAAATTCTTCCCGATCTTTCGCATAGACGGCGGGCTACAGATCACACTCCACCAAGACGCGACAAGAGCCTCTTCGCCGAGGAGCCCGCTACCCCGGTTTTAGGGCTTCCGGACAATGTCCAACTTCTCAAGGTGGGCCGGTGTCCCGCGTGTGGCGACCAGATGGTCGAGCGGCTTGAAAAACCGTGCGCGTGGTGCGACACCCCCTGCCACCCCGAGCGAGACGGCTTCCATCTGGTGCATATCGCGCTAGGCTCATTTCAGGAGCGCCATTGTTTTTGTTGCGACGACTGCTTTGAAGCCTTTCGTCGCATGTACCCGGCGCGAGTGCATCGCAACTGCTACGAGCGGCCCTGTGAAGGCTGTAACTTCTGCACCAAACGTTATATTGAAGAAACTGACGGCTTTCCGGACCAGGAAAAAAATCCTGTCACGGCGAAGGCCAGCAAACCTGAGAAAGCGTGACCATTATGGGCGAATATCGCACAACTATAGGGGAACCAGCCCCCGCCTCCGCACCCTTGCGCCAACGGCGCTTTTACCGGCGATTGATCCTGACACTCCTCTTCATCGCGGCGATCGTGGCTCTCGGCTTTATCATCAACATCGAACGCAGCTTTCTATCCAACGGCTACGTCACCACCGAACAGTATGCAGAGGTGCGCCCGGCCACCGTCGGCACCATCGCTGATATTCTCGTCCAAACGGGAACCACGGTGACCCAAGGACAAGTACTCGTCTATCTCGATATGACCGAAGAACAGGCCATTGTCGAAGAAGCGCAAAGTCGTGTTTTGCAGATGGAATCTGAACTCGCCCGTCGGAAGGCCGAAATCGTTGAAGAAAACCGGCGACACCAGGAGCTCATCGCCATGGCTCGCCTACGCGTCCAGAATATCAGCGCTAAGCTGACCCGGGCTCAGGAATTACTTAATAAGGGCCTGATCGCCGGTAGCGCCATGGAGGACATCATGCTCGCAGGGAAACTGGCTGAAGCGGAATTGGACTCTCTACAAAAGAAGGATCAAACCGTGAATGACCAGGAACTCGCTGCACGGTTCCAGGAAATCAAGGCCCGGAACGATACGCTCGCCCGCGCCGTTTCACGCCTGACGCTGAAAACCATCCGAGCCCCCGTCGCCGGCCAAGTGTTACGTTATGAATTTGTTGTGGGCGAACTCATGCGTCCCGAAAACGTTATGTACGAAATCTTCGGGGGTGTGAATCAGGTGTTAAAGCTACGAATCCCGGAACGTTATGCCGCCCGTGTCACACTCGGCCAAAGATACAAGGCCTACTTGACCCCCTATGGCGGGCTCAAGCCGGTCTGGTTTACGGGAAACATCGAAGCCCTCCGGAATGTAATCCAAACGGAAGGCCAAAAGACTTACAGGGTCGCCTACGGTGACTTCGCCGCCCGGGGCCGAACCGTCCCGCCCGGCACCTCGGCCGAAGCCCGCATCTACTGCGGCCAGGTCAACTTGTGGCAGTACCTCATGGATTTGTAAGGCCGATAGACCCTCATGATTCTCGAGAGACTGAAAATTTTCTTTCCGATCATGGCCCCTTACAAGAACCGACTCTGGGTTCTGTTGGGGCTTACCGCATTCCTTTCATTGCTGACCATGATGCCCCCGCTCATCTTGCGGGCCATCATCGACCGGGTCATCACACCCGGGGATCGCTCCCCTCTCTTCTTGCTGGGGCTGGCCATGATTCTCCTGCCGCTCATCAGCTCCCTATGCAGTTACCTGCAAACACTCGGGATCACCTACGTGGGCCAAAGGTTTGTCTTCGATATGCGCCAAAAGCTCTATCGGCACCTGCTACATCTCTCCATGCGATTTTTTGGCAAAACCGGCGTGGGCATGTTGGTCAACCGGCTCATGGGCGATACCGGCGCCGTACAAAACCTTCTAACGGCACAAACCATTAGCATCATATCTGATTTGATCTGTTCGGCCTTTGCTATCACCGCCACCTTTTTGATCAACTGGCGACTCGCTCTGGTGATCGTGCTTCTGATCGTCGTATTCGTGATCAACGCCCGCCTCAACATCGGATTCCTCCGGCAAACCAACCGCAATTACCAACGCTCCATGGACCGGCTATCCGCCAGCCTGCAGGATCGCCTCATGACCACCCTCGTCGTCAAAAGCTATGGGACAGAGGCCCGTGAACAGCAGGTTTTCCGAGCTCAATCGGACTCCAGTTTGAAACAGATCCGCACCTTACAAGTAGCCAATAACACGTTTACCACGAACACCCAGCTTCTGGCTGAGGCCGGCCGCGCAACGATCTATTTTTTAGGCTGCGCCATGGTGCTGATGGATCTGATGACCTATGGCGATGTTTTGGCGTTCACCACGTATGCCATGCAATTACTCTGGCCTGCTGTCCGTTTCTCAATGCTCGCCAAACAAATCCAGGATGTCGGGGTGGCGTCCGACCGACTCACAGAACTTTTCCTGGAAAGCTCGGAAATTCACGATGCCCCCGATGCGCAGAATTTGCCGCGTCTGACAGGACAAGTCGACTTCGACCACGTCAATTTCCACTATGCCGAGGGGAAACCGGTGATCCGCGATTTTTGTTTGCACGTTGAACCCGGCCAAACCGTGGCGCTCATCGGGCCTACGGGTTGCGGCAAAAGCACGCTCCTCTCGTTATTGCTACGGTTCTATGATGTGACCGGTGGCGCGTTGCGGCTTGATGGACACGACATTCGTTCCGTGCGCCTTAATAAATTACGAAATCAGTTCGGCATCGTGCTCCAGGAGCCGCAGCTCTTTACCGCCAGTATCGCTGACAATATCCGCTATGCTCGCCCTGCCGCCACCCAGGCGGAGGTCGAAAACGCCGCGCGTGTGGCAGAGATCCATGATTTCATTATGACACTACCTGCGGGCTATAACACCCTCATTGGAGTGGAAGGGGTGCAACTCTCTACGGGCCAGAAACAGCGTATCACCATTGCCCGGGCTGTCGCCGCAGATCCCGCCATTCTGATTATGGACGAAGCCACCAGTGCCCTGGACAGCGAATCTGAATATGCCATCCAGCTCGCTATGGAACGTTTGCTTAAGAACAGAACCGCCTTTATCGTGGCGCATCGCCTCAGCACCATCCGAACAGCTGACCTGATCGTGTTAATGAGTCAAGGGCAAATCATAGAAATGGGGGGCCACGAAGAGCTCCTGAAAATTCCAGGCGGGCACTACGCGTCCATCTATGCCAAGTTCATGGGAAGTGGCATCCTCGATGAATCACAAACCCTGGATCCCACATGAAAGCGCATCACCGCAACATCCGGTTCCGCCCCCCACGTCGCGAATATGGCCCGACCGCGGGTCACATGGATTTATATTTCCGCTTTTTGCGTGTTTACGTCTGGCCTTACCGACACATCTTATTGGCGCTCTCCGTGTGGTGGGTTGTTAACTCCATGACGCCGCTCCTGATGGCCTGGTACGGGAAGATCATTGTCGATTCGATCCTCGTGGTGAACACCACCTCGGAGCCGGGCACTACCGCCGCAACCTCTTCCCGCAACCCCTCGCATCAGGCGGACCGCTTGCCGGAGAAGCCTGAATCCGCTACGGGGCTCACCCGTGACCGAGGCCCTGAAATGACCGTCCGCCCGGCTGGGGCCATGGGCATGCTGGGCGGACTATTTGGAATTTACCTTACGACCCTCATTATTTCCAATATCGGTAATCGACTCGAAACGCGCGCGCGCATCCGCATTGGGCAAAAGCTCACTGCCCGACTCAGGGAAGACCTCCATCTGAAGGTTATGAGACTGTCCCTCGCCTACCACAAGTCACATGCGCCGGGTCGCCTCATGTCACGAATCCTGTCCGATGTGGGCGAAGTCCAAGATCAACTTTACATGACGTTTCTTTCATTCCTGAGCTCATTTACGCTCGTGGGCACAGGCCTTGCGATCCTTTTCACCATCGACTGGCGCTTTGGGGGGATCGCCCTGCTTACCCTGCCGGCGTACGTGGTGGTCTATCGTCGGTCGCGCCGCGTCCTAAACGAAGTGAATGCCGAACTCCGCCACACCAATTCATGGATGTACTCGCTCGCCTCCCAAAAATTAGACAGCATTCGGGCGATCCAATCCTATGGACGTGAGCGCCACGAGGACCTTAATTTTCACCGGTTATCAGCCTGTTTTCTGCGCGACACGATGCTCCAGCAACGAGCGGCCGCGGGAATGAACTCCCTGTGTGCCATTATTGCCGCGCTCGGAACCGGCGTTGTTTTTCTTTTCGGAACCACCCTTGTTTTGAAAGGTGAAATGACGCTGGGAACTCTGATGTATGCTAACGCAGTAACCGCCGTGCTCTTTGGCCCGGTGTCTGTGTTAAGCCAACTGAACGTGAACTTCTCCAAATTACTGATCGTTCTTCAACGACTGGTCCAAGTGTTGGACGAAAAAGAAACCATTGTGGATACGCCTGATGCCGTAGCGTTCCCGTCTCCTCTTAAAAAGGGGATTGTCCTGCTCAACGCCCATTTTCGCCATGACCAGCAAATTGAACCCGTGCTGGAGGACATCACGCTGCACATTCCCGCAGATTCCTGGATTTGCGTCATGGGCCCCAGCGGGTGCGGCAAGAGCACGTTGCTCCACCTATTGAACCGGCTTTACGAACCCGTCACAGGTGAAATTCATTATGACCACGTGCCTCTCAATCGGATCCTGTCGGACTCCCTGCATCGGCGTGTTGTACTCGTGCCCCAAGAACCACAAATTTTCGGGGGCACGATTCGGGATAATATCTGCTACGGCTATCCTGATGCCAGTCCGCGCGAGATCGTGGCCGCCGCACAGGCCGCAGAAATTCACGACTCCATTATGGAGCTTCCGGTGAAATACGAGACGCTGATTGGAGAAAAGGGAATGACGCTCTCTGGCGGTCAACGTCAACGTATCACGCTGGCCCGCGCCTTGTTAACCCAGCCTGATGTCTTGTTGCTCGACGATTGCATGTCGGCGCTGGATGCCGATACCGAACGCCGCATCCAGGACACGCTGATAAAAATATTAAAAGGCCGAACCGCTGTTATCGTCTCGCAACGCATCTCCATGGCCAAACGCTGCCAAAAGATTTGCGTCCTGGATAACGGCGTCGTGTCCGAGACCGGCACCCATGCTCAACTGATCGAAGGGAATGGGTTTTATGCCCGGCTCTATCGCCAGCAAGTGAAATAAAACCGCAGGCGTACCGCAGGACGCCAAGGCGGATAGGCCGCATCACGGGGCGCTTACAGCTTGAAAGTCAACCCGCCGATTAAAACTAAATCGTTTTGCTTCAGCCCTTTTCCCGGCGTGCTATCGAACTTATCCTGCAACACGAGCCGCAGGCTCAACCGCGAATTCATCGCCGCTTCGGCACCTGCTTCGGCATTGATCAGATAGTCACTGAAATCATCAATTGCCGGCAAATACTCAATTGACTCCCAGATCTTAGAGGTGGCACTGGTCTTCAGCACGCCCCGCTCCGCCATGCGCAAGGCAATCTTGTCATCTTCGATGCCCGCCACGACAATCCTGCCACAAGAACATTTTTCATAGGTTATCCTTTTATTTCCTCAACAAATCTCTGATTTCGGTCAGCAACTTGACATCGGCAGTCGGCTCGACTGGCACCGTGGGCTTCGCCGCTTCGTGACGACGTAGAGCATTGATCCCCTTCACCATCAGAAAGATGGCAAACGCCACGATTGTGAAATCAATGACGGTATTGATGAACAAACCGTAGTTGATCGTCGCCACTCCCGCCTCCTTGGCATCGGCTAGGGTCTTGAAATGGGCTGAATTCCGATCGAGCGTCACAAACAGGTTGGAGAAATCCACGCCGCCCATGAGCTTTCCGATTGGCGGCATCAAGACATCTGCCACTAATGATGAGACGATTTTACCAAAGGCACCACCGATGATGATACCAATGGCCATGTCCATGACATTGCCCTTCATCGCGAACTGTTTGAATTCATGAACGATACTCATGGAGTTCCCTTTTTGATATTTCGGTTTTCTGACACTATTTGAACTTTTCGATGCTACATAAAACGGAGTTTTGCTCAAAGGGAATAATGAGGTGGCGCGCATGACAATTGGTCACACTACAGCCTATCCATTTTCCAATCGGGTGTTTCCGAAAGATTCCGCACACAGTGCGGTGCTACATTGTCTTTCAGGCTCTTCGAACTTCAGGATGTAGCACCGATCTGTGATCGGGAATTCGTCAGGGAAAAGGCTCTGCACGAAGACACGAAGGCGCCTTCGCAAACTTACAGCGTCCCATGGAAGGCGATCCTTCACCACCAGCTTTCGCTCGCAGCATCGCCGCCTACGCCGAGCTCCGGCGTTCCGTGGCGCAGAGCGTTGGCTGTCATGCCGGAGTCACTGTATTGCGGGGCGAAGACAGTCTATTTGCCTTATTTCACCGGCATCTGGCCTGCGGCCAGGTGCTTCACTTTCCAGGGGAGCCCAAAGTGGTTGAGCTCTTCCATGAAGGGGTCGGGATTAAACTGTTCAACATTGAACACGCCGGCATCGCACCAGGCGCCCGTAACCACCAAGCGCGCACCAATGGCGGCCGGTACACCGGTGGTATACGAAATGGCTTGGGCCTTGACCTCTTTCCAGCACTTGGCATGGTCACACACATTGTAGATGTAGATCTTCCGCTTCTTCCCGTTCTTGATCCCCTCCAGCATGCACCCAATGTTCGTCTTGCCGGTATAGTTCTTACCCAACGATGACGGCTCGGGCAAAATGGCCTTCAGGAATTTTAAAGGGACCACGGGCTTCCCATCATACATCACAGGATCAATACGGGTCATTCCGACATTTTCCAAGACGCGCAAATACGTCAGATACTGCTCACCAAAGGTCATCCAGAAGCGGATCCGCTTGAGTCCTTTGATATTTTTCACCAACGATTCAAGCTCCTCATGATACATCAAATACATTTCCTTCGGGCCTACTTCAGGGAAGTTAAACGTCTGGTGCACGGACAAGGGCTCCGTTTCCTTCCACTGTCCTTTTTCCCAATATTTACCGCGCGCGGTGATCTCACGGATATTGATTTCGGGATTGAAGTTGGTGGCAAAGGCCTTGCCATGCGAACCGGCATTGCAATCCAGAATATCTACGGTGTGGATTTCGTCGAAATAATGCTTTTGTGCATACGCGCAAAAAATATTGGAAACCCCGGGATCAAAGCCACAGCCCAGAACCGCCAAAAGTCCTTTTTCACGAAACGCTTTATGATACTTCCACTGCCATTTGTATTCAAATTTCGCCTTGTTGGGCGGCTCATAGTTGGCCGTATCCAAATAGTCCACCCCCGTCGCCAAGCAGGCCTCCATGATGGATAAATCCTGATAGGGCAACGCGACGTTGATCAGGATATCGGGATTGAATTTCTTGATCAGGCGCACCACCTCGATGGGCTTATCGGCATTGACCTTGGCGGTCTGGATTCCGGTTTTCAATTGCGAGGCGATGACCTTGCATTTTTCCTCCGTGCGGCTAGCCAGACAAATCTCGTCAAAGATCTCGGGCATTTGCGCACATTTATGCGTTACCACGCCACCCACTCCGCCTGCCCCAATAATCAACACTTTGCTCATAGCCGTTCCCTCTCCAGATTCCCAAGTTACGCTTTACCCAAAACGCAGAGCATCTTACTGCCTCCTCTAAATAAGGTCAAATGAAGGAATTCAGCAGCAACGGGCCACTCTCAAGGGTGGCGCACATGGCAACTTGTAGGAGCAGCGCTTGCGCGCGATGCCCACCCGGTGCCCTCAAGTCGCGAAAATACAGCGGCGTCTCCGTGTCTTCGTGCCTCAAGCGCAGCGGGTGGTAAATTGTTTTCGCCCGAAAAGTTAGAGGCATTGGGCGCTATGAGCCTGCCAGAGAATGTCGCGCTCATAGCGCGCGACCTACCAGATGAGTGGCCCGTAACCGAATTTCCTGAACGGATTTGCTTGATTCTCCCTTGCCCCTCATACAGGATACGTCCCTATGAGCACTGCACAATCTATCTTGTCTATGGAACATCTCGCCTCTCTTTGCAAGCGGCGTGGATTCATCTTTCAAAGTTCGGAAATCTACGGTGGCCTGAACGGCTTTTGGGATTACGGACCGCTCGGCTGCGAATTGAAACGCAATGTCCGCGAGGCCTGGTGGCAGGATATGGTCAGTACCCGCGAGGATATCGTCGGACTCGACTGCTCCATCATCATGCATCCCCGCATCTGGGAAGCCTCCGGCCATGTCGGCGGGTTCACCGACCCCATGATCGACTGCCGTGGCTGCAAAAAACGCTTCCGCGCCGACCAACTGTTCGAGGAACTCGGCCTCACCCCGAATGTCAGCGAGAAAGTGGAAGAGAAATTCAAGGTTCCCGAAGGCACCAAGTGCCCCGCTTGTGGCTCCAAGGAATTCACCGAACCCCGCGCCTTTAACCTGATGTTCAAAACGTTCGTGGGCCCGCTTCAGGACGAATCCTCTGTGGCGTACTTGCGTCCGGAGACCGCCCAAGGGATCTTTGCGCAGTTCGGCAATGTCATGGCCACCTCCCGGCAAAAGGTGCCTTTCGGTATCGCCCAGATCGGCAAAGCCTTCCGCAACGAGATCAACCCGCGTAACTACACCTTCCGCTCCCGCGAATTCGAGCAGATGGAGTTGGAATTCTTCGTCAAACCCGGCACCGACCAGCATTGGCACGATTACTGGGTTGCTGAACGCGTGAAGTGGTATCAATCCATCGGCCTACCCAAGGAAAGCATCACGCAATATGTCTATCCCAAAAGCGAGTTGGCCCACTATGCCAGCGCCTGTGTCGATATCATGTACGCCTTCCCCTTTGGCGTTCAGGAACTCGAAGGCATTGCCGCCCGTGGCAACTTCGATCTGAGCCGACACCAGGAATTCAGCGGCAAGTCCATGGAATATTTTGATCAGGACACCAACGAGAAGTTCATCCCGCATGTGGTGGAACCCTCTGCCGGCGTCGATCGCATCTGCCTGGCCCTGCTCTGCAATGCTTACCACGAAGAGTGGATCCCCAAGGACGGCCCCGCCATCGAAGCCGAACCGGGCAAACAACCGCCCGAAGGCTACGAGGCCCGCACGGTCTTGCGCTTTGCACCCCGCGTCGCCCCCATCAAGGTCGCGGTGTTCCCGCTGCTCAAGAACAAGCCGGAACTGGTGGATAAAGCGCGCGATATCTTTACCGGACTGCGTCGTCACTGGGCCTGCTTCTATGACCAGACGGGCGCCATTGGCCGCCGCTATCGGCGTCAGGACGAGATCGGCACCCCGTTCTGCGTGACCATCGACTTCGATACCCTCGCCGATAACACGGTGACCTTGCGTGAACGCGACTCCATGAAGCAAGTCCGCATTCCCGTAGATAAGCTCGAAGCCGAGATCCTCTCCAGGATGTGAGCTTGGTCATGATTTGGATAAGACAGGTTGCAAATAGGGGGCTTCCTATGAACGGGAAATATATTTTATGCGGACTGATGCTGGGATGCTTGCTGCTGGCCCCGCTTTCCCTGCTCGCACAGACGAACGTACCAGAATCCGACCTCGCGCCAACCGAGGCGGTGGCGGAACTGCCGGGAGTCGACGACCTGATGGCCAACCTGCTAGCCTGCCTCCCCGCCAAGCCCATCACCCTCACGGGCGAACTGATGACCACCTCGGAGGATGAGAAAAAGTCGAAATTAAATATCATCATCAATCTACGCTACCCCAAAGAAGCCACCTATACGCTCTGCGACGCGTTAGGCAAATCGCTCGAGCAGTTGACCGTCACCCGCGACAAAGGCCTCACCTCCTATCGCTACCTATCCGGAGATCCCCTCAAGACGGCCTCTGTGCCGCCCCCAGACGCCCGCATCCAGAACACCGCGCTATCGTGGATGGATCTGACGCTCGGCTTCCTCTGGTGGGACGGTGGCAAGATTATCGGCAAGGTGGAGGCGCGGGGTCAGCCCTGCTATCTCCTGGATCGCCGTGCGCCCCAAGATGACCAGGCGCCCTATGCCCGGGTCCAGATCTGGGTCGATACGCGGATCTCAATGCTGGTGCAGGCGGATGGCTACGATAAAATGGAAAATCTCTTTCGCCGTCTTTCTATCAAGAGTTTCAAGAAGATCAACCACGAGTGGATGATCAAGGATCTTGAAGTTGAGGATATGGCGAATCACATCGTTACCTTGCTACGCATCCGCGATGCTGAACCAACAAAGCCCTGAGCGGGGAAGCTTCACCACTGATCTACACTGATTTACGCTGATCCAGAGGGGGAGACTAATCAACTCCGGTTGTGCTTTGCGTATCTTCAAAGAAAGCCCCCCTTGCCTCTCCCCGGTCGGAACGACATGTAGCACCGATCTGTGATCGGAATCTTGTGATGATGGCGCCCACTAGCCCCTCCTCTTTCTCTCCACATTCTCTTGTGGGAGGGGCACTACGTGCCGCGATTCTTCATGTCTGGGCGCCTGCTTGGGGGCCATCGCGGCGCGTAGCCCTTCGACTCCGCTCCGGACAGGCGCCCCTCCCACAAGATATCATTGCCGGGCGAGGCGGGTGGTGCCCAATTTCTTAAGGCTTACCTATGATCTCTCTATCCAGCGGGATTTTAAGCTGAGGGACTTGCCCTGAGCTTGCCGAATGGGCTCCACAGCTTAAAATGCCGCAACATTATCTTTTCTTCCTGAATCAGTGCGAATCAGTGTGGATAAGTGGTTAAACCCCTCTTCTAGACTACCCTGAGCCTTCTACTTACGCTATATTCGATTATAGTTTTATTTATATATAGCATTTATTTATAGTTCAGCTATATGTTCATCAAAATTATGATCCAAACCTTCACCAATAACCTTGCCTATCCGTAGCTTATAAGCTACTTTGTTTATGAAAGAAAAAGAACTGCTGGAGTTTGTTTTAGAAACGGGCCGCAGTCCATTTCGCGCATGGTTGCTCGCCTTAAAAGATATTCAGGCTCGGGCTCGCATCAGGGTGCGACTCAACCGAATACGCCTCGGGAATATGGGTGACTGCAAATCGATCGGGAATGGCGTTTGCGAATTGCGGCTCAATTTCGGTCCTGGATATCGCGTATATTTCGGACATCAAGGGCAAACGATTGTGATTTTACTCTGCGGTGGCGACAAAAAAAAGCCAGGTTCATGACATCCGTTTGGCAAGGCTCTACTGGATGTCATATCAAAACAGGTCAAATATATGAAAAAGATTGCGACGAGTTATAAAGAAGGTTTGATGGCGGATCTGGCTGATCCCCGTGAGGCGGCTGAATATCTTAATGCCGCTTTGGAAGAAGGCACGGTCGAGGGATTCCTGCTGGCCCTTCGTGATGTCGCAGAAGCCAAGGGAATGGCAAACTTGTCAAAGAAAGCCCACCTGAACCGGGTGAGCATGTACCGCATGCTCTCACGCCATGGCAACCCGCAACTATCAAGTTTATCGACGGTGCTAAACACGATAGGTCTACGACTTGCTGTTACGGTAAAATGAGACGGGGAAAACTTCACCACTGATCTACACTGATTCACGCTAATCCGGAGAGGAAGACTTCACCACTGATTGAATAAATTAAAGAATTCCAGATTAAGACGAATACAATTCATGTTGCGGCATTTTTATGCGGCGTGAGCGCCGCACAAAAATGCCGCAACATTATATTCTCCATCCTAAACCTCCGTGTCTCCAGCGAAGCGGGCGGTTATCCCCTTCGCGGCTTCGTTCAAAATCTCTTTTTTCGTGTCTTTCGCGTCTTTCGTAGTTTAAATCCTTTCTCCCCTTCTCCCAGCTTTCCTTGACATTAAATCGTCGCTTTACATTCACGTTAACTCTTTACATACTTTAAACAGTAAAGGAGATTCAATTATGACCTTCGCAACACTTTCATCCAAGGGACAGCTGACGGTCCCCGCCAGTGCCCGTAAAGAATTGGGTTTGACGGCCGGTAGCCGCGTCATGATCGAGA
>JBBQNS010000039.1:0-27552 GCA_038330175.1 Kiritimatiellia bacterium | reverse complement strand
GGTTGCGCCTTGGCCTTCGATGACAATGTTTGACAGACTTTCCACGGCGATGCTGGGCTCATGGGTACGTCCGTTGCTCTGCACGGCGCCACCGAGGCAACGATAGTGGCCGGGGGCCAAAACTAACGTGCCGCCTTCGCGGAGTTCGTTGAGTGCTTTTTTGATTGCGGGCGAGTTGTCGGTCGGTGAAGGTTTCAGTTCGATTGTGCGCATTGTGATTTTACTTTCAAGATACAGATTCTTAGATTTTAGATTCTAGTCGTTTACGGTTTTTCCAATCATTTTTTTTCGTTTTTACCTAACAGTCTACAGCCTAAAATGCTAACAGCCTTGGCGTCCTGTGAGACGCCAGTGGAAACGAATCTACCACAGTCATGGTGAAATATGATAAAGAAATTGCCAGCCAAGCCTGACCCGAAACGGCGATTACGCCGAGCGTGGAGGCCAACGTTCGCACAAAGATTTAAGGAAATACATAGATGCGCATAATGCAATGCTGGGATGATGGTGATGTCGATGACATCCGATTGGTTGAGATTCTGAAAAAATATAGCGCTCGCGCCACGTTCAATATCAATCCGGGCGGATTGAAATCCGAGCGTAGAGTGGCACACCAATTCAAGGGCGAGTACGCCGTCTACAGGCTCATGCTCGACGAGATGCCGCAGGTATATGAAGGTTTCTGCATAGGGGGCCATACCATGACCCATCCCTTGCTGAACGCTATCGATCCGATCTTGGCACATTCGGAACTTGTAGAGTGCAAACGATATATTGAGACGCATTTCGGCCAGATGTCCTGCGGGATGGCCTATCCCTGCGGTGCCTACAGTGATGCGGTCAAAGAATTAGTGCGCAAGGCTGGGTATCTCTACTCACGCACCACCCAAAATGTTGACCTTAACCTGAATGTCGATGATCCCATGGCGCTACATACCCACTGTCATTTCCTGGCACCCAATTTCTGGGAAAAATTCAATGCGGTCAAAGCTGTGGATGGCGACTTCTATTTTTGGGGACACTCGTTCGAGTTGATGGGAAATGATGCTCGCTGGCAAGAGCTTGACGCCTTGATTGGGCGTCTTACCGACGATCCTGCCAACAGCTGGATCGATGTCAGGGATCTATTCCTCATGCCAGAACCGTTCAGCGCGACGATGCGGCAGTGATCAGGCGAGTGGGGCGGTAAGAAGCCTCTACGTTACCGGGACCCATTTTTAGGGGTTTCTGGTGTCCCGCTAGGAGCTCCCACAGGCCTACCTTCCGTCGGATTATTTCTCGATTTCCAGCGGATCTGGTCGTGATTTGTGTAAAATTTTTGCTTGTCAACTGGCCGGGGTTTATCGCCTTTTCCGTTCATTACTACCTCTCAATAGATTTTTCTCGACTGGGGAGACTTAGGGGCAGATGGCCTCAAGTCACCCCAACCTCGATTTGCAGTTTACCAGGTGATCTGGTAAATCTCGCCGACAAGTGTCAGGGGCCGCTTTTCCTCAGTGGCGCAGACGATTTTTAAAAGCTTGCCTGGTTTTGTATCTGACGCTTTCACTTCGACGAGTGTCCAGGAGGATCCGCTCCAGATGACTTTATCGCATTGCATGGTGACCGGCAGCAGTACGCCTTCTTGTTCAACCGAGATGTTCAGCATCTTACTCATTGAGAGGCCTAAGGGCGGCGAGCCGCCGGACGTGCGGTAGGAGAGGCCCTTCTCATGCTGGCGCATAATAATTCTGAGATCTCCTGTCTTAGGCGGTTTGAGCGAGCAGTGGATACGGCTCGGGCCATCCGCTTGGAACGTCGCCTCCAATTTTTTGATAGCACGAGGGATACAAACGTCCTCTTCTACCCCAAGATCATAAGCGTTGTTGGCGTAAGCGCCGCGGCCAACGACGCACATCTGTTCGGGACCCAGTGTGACGGAGTCAGCGCCCAACTGCGGCTTAAATCCGCTGTCATGGAAAAGTACCTTGAGCCCCTTAATTGATACGAGCCGGGAAGGAACTGGCAGAGGAATGGTCATGACGGTTTGGGATGGGTTAACCACGGTTTGAAGGGCGCCCTCACTGCTGACGGCAGTGTAGCCATAGCCCTCGCTTTTACCGGGGATCCCGCCAAACGAAGTGAACTTTCCGGTCGCTTGCAGTGGCAGGAAGATCGCTTGCGCTTTGGCGAACCATTGGGCCTTTTTATCATCGATCAGTTCAAGGTTGCCGTAGTACGTATTCATGAGATTGCCGCGTCCGAGAGAAAGGACGAGCATGCCTTTCCACGCGGCGGTGCCACGGCCGTAGCAGGTGCCGGTTAAGCCGACCATGAAAGCGGTATTATCGATACGCTCCAGAGGGATTCCCTGACGTTCATAGTTTCTGACCATGTGATCGGAATAGATGTCTTTTGAACGCCAGAAATTAGCCGTGGGCACGTCAGCGGGTCGCGGGTCGCCACAGTACAGTGAGTCAAAGACGTCAAGCCAGCGAATGTCCACGCATCGAATAAAAGGGCGGGAGGTATTATCTTGAAGACCACCAAAACCGTTATAGGCCAGATACTTGATTTCAGGATTCTTGGTGCGAAAATTTGTGAGTGCGGTGCGGAAAGCCTTCGCGTTCAAGCTCCGAATTTCATCAGGCAGGTAAAGGGCTTCCATGGCAGGCGTGGCGGCGTTGAGGTCACAGAAATCGAATTTAAACATGCGTACGCCTTTATCGTACCAGAGCTGCATGGCTTCGATAAGATCGGGCAGGAATCCACCGTCGAACATGCACATGGCGGAACGCTGGCGATTGAGTGAACTTTCCCATGCGGGTGCCGGTTGGAGGTGACAAAGCGTATTGGTGGAAAGCCACACACCGGGTTTGACATCGTTCGCCTTACAGGTTTTGAGCCAGCGGTCAGGACCATTCGGCCAATTGGGCTGGCGCCAGGCGCGATAGGCGCCGTCTTGGGCATACCAAAAGGCGTCCATCATGTAGTAGTCAAGTCGGACGCCCCGGGTGCGCAGGCGCAGGAGCTCTTTTAACTGTTGCATGGCTAATTTTTCGGTCAGCTCAACGTTATCTGACAATTCATCGTACGAAGCCCAGTTAATGTATACGGTCAATGGTTCCATGTGGCAGTATCCTTATGTGATGACAATGGTTCATTTTACTGTGGGAGGGGCGCTATGCGCTGCGACTAACCCGAGTGCCAGAGCGACGTCACGCAGTTTTGCCGGGATATTGATCTTTTGCGGACATTTACTTAAGCACGCGCCGCAGTCGATGCAGTTGGCGGCATTGCCCGCGAGGCTGGCGTAGGCCTTGAGCGCATTGTCCTTGAGCCCATAGATTAAATATTCATTATAGATAGCGAAATTTCCGGGAATGTCCACGCCGGATGGACAAGGCCGACAATAGCCGCAGGCGGGACACTTGACGCCCTGAAGGTCACGTACACGTTGCGACTCGGCTTCCAATAATTTAATTTCTTGCGGAGTAAAGGGCTCTTTTTCAGATACAATTCGGGCATTCTCCTCCAGCATTTCCAAAGAAGACATCCCTGAAAGCGCGAGTGTCACACCCGGATTTGCGAGGACGAACCGCAGAGCCGCCTCCGGCGTGGAGGTTACGGCGCCACCGGTGAGTTCGGCGACGCGTTCACTACGCACGCCTAACCGGCCTCCGGCAATAGGCCCCATCACCACGACGCCAACGCCCAACGCGTGTGCGCGGGCGATGGACGGCTCAAGGTCGCGCCAGAGTAGATTGTATTGAACGGTGACCGAGTCAAACAATCCGGTTTCGACCAGCTTAACCAGTGCTTCGGGTGAATCGTGGAACGAGCAGCAGATATGCCGCACCTGACCATCGGCTTTGGCACGTTGCATCAGCCGGAGTTTGCCCTCAGGGCCGTCGATAAATTTTTGAAAACTATCCCAAGAAAGGCCGTGGAAATTATAAATATCGATGTAGTCGGTTTGGAGAAGCCGCAACGATTCCTCGAGTTTTTCCTGCCAGGCCTGCTCGGGGGCCTCGTGCATATGGTTTTTAGTGGAGATGATGATGCGATCACGTTTGCCCACCATGGCTTCGCCCAGAGTGCGCTGGCTGTCGCTGTTGCAATAGCCGATGGCGGTATCAAAGTAATTTACGCCCAATTCAAGAGCCCGGTGCAGCAGGGGAATGGCGAGGGAGCGGTCCACTTCGCCTGCCTGCGTCATCGGGAAACGCATACATCCGAAGCCGAGCCGAGAAACGTTGAGGCCTGTTTTTCCTAATTCTATATATCTCATGGATTCTCCGTTTACTTTCCAATATCAAAGTTGCAGATCAAGGGGAGGTGGTCGGAAAAGGTGACCTCCGGCATTTGGAAATCGCGGATGATGATGCCGGGGCTATGCAGAATAAAATCAAGTTCCATCTTTGGCGCCCAACTCGGGTAGGTTGCCAGTTGGTTGGCGTTAGCGCTTTTCAGGCCGGTGGCGGCGAGAAATAATTCGATTTCAGGATCTCCCCAGAAGGCATTGAAGTCGCCTGCAATCAGATAGGGCGTTTTCATTTCCTTAACCAATGAATACAACTCGCATAATTGATGCTGGCGATGCCGGAAATTAATGGAGAGATGTACCAGGAACAAGGTCACTTCCTCGAGCTCGAGCTGGATGACCAGCCGCTTTACGCCGTGGTCAAAATAGAGGAACCGTTGCTCCTTGATGGCGTCACGGGTGAGAAAGGCATTCATCTGGTGATTGGCAATGGGCATGAAGCGTACCCAGGAACGATCCCCGTATTTTGATTTGTAAGTATGGTAGTGGCCCAAAGCTGACGCGATATATTCCGCTTGATTCTGGCGGCTAGACCGGAATGATCCGCCATCCACTTCCACCAGTCCCACAATGTCCGGTTGCTGGGCATGGATAAAGGCCGTAATCTGGTCAAGGATAAGGCCCGTATGCTTCAGGTAGCCTGAACCTGGAAACGGGAGATGGAACTGTCGTCCGATCCCTGCCCCATACCTCACATTATATAAGAGAAATTTCATTAAAATTATTCGTCCCTTGTGGCCTAATAAGGCGTACTCGCCTTAAGCGCCTTTGTGAACTTTGCGTGCTTCTGTTCAAATTCTTACTCTTAGATCTGAGCTTGAAATGGTGCCACTTCCGAGAACCAAATCATCCGCATAGAACACGACGATCTGACCTGGCGTTATGGACATTTGGGGTTCATCAAACAAAGCCTCGATGGCATCCGTGCCAGGTATCACTTGGATCAGGGCCGGGGCTTCTTTGTGTTGCTGCCGGATTTTGGCGTGAACCCGCAATGGTTGGGCGGGGGCAGCAGGAATCCCGATCCAATTCAGATCCTTGGCGACCAATCGGCTGGAAAATAGCTCTGAATAAGCGCCCACCAACACGGTGTTGGCACAGGCGTCGATTCGCAAGACATAAAGCGGATCGGCCGTGCCCCCGATGCCTAGCCCTTTGCGCTGGCCGATGGTGTAGTGGATAATACCCCGGTGTTGGCCAAGTACGTGCCCTTGAAGGTTCAGGATGGGGCCTGGTTTTTGCTCCTGCTCGCCAAACAGCACTCCGTAGTCCTTACTTTCAATGAAATTTTGGCTTTCCGGTTTTTCAGCCACATCATCCCACCCGATCTCGTGGGCAAGGGCTTTGACCTCAGGTTTAGTCATTCCCCCGAGCGGGAATAGTACCTGACTGAGTTGGGACTGGGAAAGGTGCGAGAGGAAATAGGTTTGATCCTTAGCCAGATCCAGAGAACGCCGCAACTGCCAGCGGCCGGTAACGGGATCCTGCCCGACCCGGGCATAATGACCGGTGGCAAAGGTATCAAAGGTAATGCCTAACGTGCGTGCGCGATCCAAAAGTAAACCGAATTTCATGCTGCGGTTGCACCGTACGCAGGGATTGGGCGTACGGCCGGCGCGGTATTCAGAGCGGAAATAATCGAGCACCTCCGTATTATATTCGGGTGCCAATGAGATCACGTGATGCGGAATCCCCAGGCGATCCGCCAGTGTCTTGGCGGCGGCGATGTCACGGGGTTCACCGGGCCCATAGCACCCGGAAAGGCCTTCGTCGAGCAGGGGCAGTGCCCCATCCCATATTTGCATGGTGAGCCCAAGGACGTTGAATCCCTTTTTTTTCAAAAGATAGGCGGCCACAGAGGAGTCCACCCCGCCACTCAAGCCGATTGCAATTGTTTGGTTCTCGTTTTCACCCATCTGTTAATATCAGCACAAATGCGCCCAGAGTGTAAACGTAAAAGCGACGGGGGGGCGGTGATTTGTCCGTGTGCGCTTCCCTCTCGAGAGACGCCTTACTCGGATTTGCACGTTTTCCTTTACGCTTTGGCTGATTATCAGGTAACTTAGGTGGCCGATTGAGACAGCGGATAGATCTGGTTCCCGATAAGCTGGGACCCGGTGAGAGTTGGGGGCTATGCGACGGAGACGGGCAAAATCCCGCCAGGACCGGAAGGTAGCAACGGTATGCCATGGATCCGGGCGCCGTAGTTTTTCTGATTTGAGCCGGGGCCCGGCTTATTTGGAATCGGATGATCCGCTGAGCAGAACATTGTTTATGGTAGGGGCGGGAGTCTTCGGCGACACCGCTCTGTTCAGGGGAGATCTCTTTATGGCGTATGAAGTATTGGCTAGAAAATGGCGTCCGCAACAGTTTGCGGATGTGGTCGGGCAGGGGCATGTCACGCAAACATTGCAGAATGCCATCACCGCCAAACGAATTGCCCATGCCTATCTTTTTGTCGGTCCCCGTGGAACCGGGAAAACGTCACTTGCCCGTCTTTTTGCCAAAGCCCTGAATTGCAAGAACGGGCCAACTATTACCCCTTGTGATAAATGTGATTCCTGCCGCGAAATTGTGGCGGGAACCTCCATGGACGTTCTGGAAATCGATGGTGCTTCCAACAACGGCGTCGATCAGGTTCGTGATTTGCGGGACAATGTAAAATTCGCGCCTGTCCATGGCGCCTATAAAATCTACATCATCGATGAAGTCCACATGCTCACGCCGGGGGCGTTTAACGCCTTATTGAAAACCCTCGAGGAACCGCCTGCGCATGTGAAGTTTTTCTTTGCCACCACGGAAGCGCATAAGGTGTTGCCCACCATTGTCTCGCGTTGCCAGCGTTTTGACTTACGACGCATTCGGACGGAATTGATTGTCGAACGGCTTAACTTGATCGTGAAGGATGAGAAGATCACCTTGGATAGCGACGCTGCCCTGGCGATCGCACGGGGGGCCGAGGGCGGACTTCGTGATGCGGAATCCGCTCTGGATCAGTTAATAGCCTTTAGAGGCGAAATGATTACCGAGGCCGACGTGTTGGCCGTCTTCGGCCTGGTGTCGCGCCAGACCTTGGAAGCTTTGGCTATAGCCGTGCTTAAAGGCGACGTCTCGGAAATCGTTCGGATTATCGGTGAACTAGACGTATCCGGTAAGGACATGCAGCGGCTGGTGATTGAATTGCTGGATCAATTCAGGTCGCTCTTAATTTTTATTTGTGCGCCAACGTCTGCTGCGAGTCTGGATATCGTCGAGAGCCAGTTGGAAAGTTTCAAAAAACAAGCCAGCTTGGCCTCACCCGAGCGCTTGCTGCGCATTGCCGAAATTCTTTCGCAAGCAGAAGACCGTATGCGCTATTCGCTCTCACGCCGGACTTTGGTGGAGACCTCGCTTATTCGTTGTGCGCTTTCCACCATGGTGTCGATCGATGAATTATTACAAAAAGTGGAAGCGATTCGGCAATCGCTGGGCATCGGGCCTGCGGCTCTGCCCGCTCCCACCACCGTTAGAGAGGCCGCTCCGGTTGCTTATGCTCGGCCCGCGCCCGCAGCGTCACCCCCCCCGCCTCCGCCGCCCGCCGCGCCCCCAACCGCGAGGCCGGTTCCTGTCGCCAAACCCGCACCTGTGGCTGCGCCTGAACCGGTGTCGGCACCATCGCCTGTGAATGAATTGGACTATATGACGGCGCAATGGCGGAGCGAGATTGTGGAACGGATTGGACGGATTGCCGCTTTGGCACGTAACCTTTTATTGGATTCTCGGCCTCTGGCGGTGGAGCCGATGCGGGTGGTGATCGGGTTTGATCCCGAGTTTGCTAAAAATCTAGAGAAGATTCGCGCGCCCCATTACATCAAAGCCATCAAGGGCGTGTTGACGCAATTTCTAAAGCGTCCGGTGAATGTGGAATTCCAGTTAATCACCGCGGAGGGAGCGGTGGATGTGCCGGCCGACCACGTTGTGGATAGCCCCGGTGCGGGCGAAGGGAAGGTGCCCAAATCAAGACAAGACTGGTACAAGGAGCCTGTGGTGCGCAAGACGCTGGAATTTTTTAACGGTTCGATTCTGGACATCCGTGAGTGATGAGTCGGTTTGGATTTTTTAGTGAGTAGACGGTAGTAGATTGGAGAAGCGATTATGAATGTGATGAAGATGATGAAGCAGGCCCAGACAATGCAGAAGGATATGGAGCGTGTGCAAGCCGAGTTGGCTGTAAAGCGTGTTGATTTTTCCAGTGGCGGCGGCATGGTATCCGCGACCGCAACCGGTGATGGCAGCATCGTCAGTCTCAAAATTGATCCCCGGGTGATTGTCGCTTCCGATAAAGACCTGCTGGAGGATATGATCCTGGCAGCCGTTGACGGTGCGATCAAGAAAAGCCGGGAGATGGCGGCCGCGGAGATGAAGAAAGTCACCGCCGGGATTGCGATGCCGGGCCTTTTTTGACGTTAAACTAAGGTGGTTAGTACCTTGCGATAAGAGTCAATCGAATTATGGTCATGATGGGGACAAGAAAAGAGTTTGAACAGAAGCACGCGAAGGCCGCGAAGGTAAGAAATTGTTTTTCCGCCGAAGGCGTTAAATACTGCATTCTTTGCGAACTTCGCGAGCTTCTGTTCAAAAATCTTCATTTTGCCCTAATAGTCTAACAGCCTGCAGCCTATTAACCTACCTCCATGAACGGACTTGAGTATTTAGATCGGATCACCACCTCTTTGGGAAAACTCCCAGGGGTTGGTCGACGTTCCGCAGAGCGCATGGCCTATCGTCTGGCCGGGGATCCCGAAGGTGTGATGCGGGATCTGTTTCAGGCGCTGCAGGCCGCGCGTGAGAACATCCGGCTTTGTAATTTGTGCGGGAGCATTACCACGGTAGCGGAAATGCCCTGCCGGTTATGTACCCATTCCTCCCGTGATGGTTTGATGGTGTGCGTGGTTCAAGACCCCAGCGATATCGTCGCTATCGAACGGACGGGCACCTACAAAGGGAAATATCACGCGTTGATGGGCATCATTTCACCCATGCACGGAGAGGGGCCGGGTGACATCCGGCTCCAAGCGCTTTTGACCCGGCTGGATACCGAGGGCTTTCAAGAGGTGATCATGGCGCTGGGTACGGATGCAGAAAGCGAAGCGACAGCGAGCTATATCGCAGAGATCCTTAAGCCGCGGAACTTGCGGATTACCCGATTGGCGTCGGGGATACCGGTGGGGAGCGGCATCGGCTATTCAGATGGGTTGACCTTGGCTAGAGCTATTAAAGGACGCCAAAATTTGTAAGCGAAAGAGCGTTCATGTCATCATCAAAATCTAAACGAAAACTGAAAAGTGGCGACTTCGCGTCTTACCGCAGATTGTTACATTTTACCCGCCCTTACACGGGGCGGTTGGTGTTGGGTATTCTTTTCGGATTTATTTGTGCCGGCGCGAACACGGGGTTATTGGCCTTTGTAAACAAGGGAATCCCTTATTTCTATAGTGCTGAGACGCCGTGGCGCACCATTATTCTTATTGCGTTGGCCTTGCCGGCCGTGGCGCTGGTGCGGGGGATCGCGGATTTTATCACCCGTTACCAGATTCGCTGGGTCGGTTCACGCGTGGTCATGGATTTGCGAAATGCGATTTTCAAAAAGCTGAACGAACTCTCCCTGTCTTATTTTGTTTCTAGCCGCTCAGGCGAATTGATTGCCCGTACCACCAATGATCCCATGGCGGCAGAAAATGCGGTATCTGCGGTGGTCGAAGATTTGGCAAAACAACCTCTGACGTTGATCGGGGCGGTGGGCTACCTGCTCTACATCGATCCCTGGTTGGCCTTCATCAGTTTGGTGCTGTTCCCTATTTGTATTATTCCCGTTGCCATCTTCGGGCGTAAGGTGCGCCGATTCACCCGTGAGGCGCAGCAACGGGTGGCGGATCTGGTGTCGGTGCTTCAGGAAATGATTGGAGGCGTTCGTGTGGTCAAGGCCTTCGGCATGGAGGCCTATGAGGAACGCCGTTTTGGAGATCAAAATCTGGCTTTTTTCGGGCGAACGATGAAAGGTGTGCGCGCCAATTCTTCCGTGGAACCAATGATTGTTTTTATCTCCTCCTTCGGTTGCAGTATGGTGCTGATCTTCGTCTGGGTACGCGGCATGCCGGTCAGTGATTTTCTCACCTATGCGCTAGCCCTGTTCATGATGTACGAACCGGTCAAGAAAATCAGCCGAATCCATCTCCAGATACAGCAGGCTTTGTCTTCAGCCGACCGGATTTTCAGTTTACTCGACACGCCCGTGGACGTGACTGAGCGCGCTGGGGCGATCGAGTTTACCGGATCCGTTCAATCAATCACCTTTGATCAGGTGAAGTTTGCCTATGGCAAAGAACGTAATATTCTGAATGGGGTGGACTTGGAGGTACGTGGTGGGCAGCGCATCGCGGTTGTTGGCGGCTCGGGCGCGGGCAAGACCACCCTCGTAAGCCTATTGCCTCGCTTCTATGATGTAACGGGGGGCGCCATGAAAATCAATGGGCACGATATCCGTGATTTTACCATTCCATCGCTACGGCGTTTGATGGGAATTGTGACACAGGACACGGTTTTGTTTAATGACACGGTAGCGAATAACATCAGCTATGGATCCAAGGAGGCCTCACGTGATGAGATGATGGCCGCCGCCAAGCGGGCTCATGCGCACTCCTTCATTATGGAAATGCCGCAACAGTACGAGACGATGGTCGGGGATCTCGGCGTGCGGTTGTCAGGCGGACAGAAACAGCGCTTGGCCATTGCCCGCGCGATGTTGCGAAATCCTCCGATCATGATTTTGGACGAAGCGACCAGTGCGTTGGATACCGAATCTGAGCGATTGGTGCAATCAGCACTCCATGAATTAATGACAGGGCGGACCGTCTTTGCTATTGCGCACCGTCTTTCGACCATTGCCGACTGCGATCGAATTATTGTGCTCGACAAAGGTAATATTATTGAGGCGGGAACGCATGATGAACTTTTGGCCCTTAATGGCCAATATAAGCGGCTTTACGATATGCAGTTTGCCGGATAATTTTCGTTTCTTGTGATTTTTATTTTTTTATTTTCACTTAACAGCCTGCAGCCTAAAAGGCTAAATGTCTTGGCGTCCCGTGGGACGCCAGCGTTTTTTCTTTTGTTTAACGGCATAATTCTGATATTAACTTAACTACTTCGAAGTGGTTTTGCGAAGAGAGACTTTTTTATCAGTTGAGAAAAGGGATATATCTATGAAATACGGACATTTGATGCGGTTTGTAATGGTAGCCGGTTTGGCTGCCGGTGTGGTTTCAAAAACGGTGCCTGCTCAAGCTCAGGAGACTGGGGATCGTCACCCTTTAAACATTTCTGTCATGGGCGGTTTTCTCGATTTTGAAGGCGATTTCGCTACCAAGGATGGTTTCCTTGGCGCCGTTAAATTGGGCTACGATTTGAATGATTGGTGGAGCGTGGAGGGAGGCCTTTTCTTAGCACCTTCTTTAGACGCCCAGTACACGCCTCGTCGTGATGCATCTACCGGTGGGGTCTGGAAAAATGTCAACCTCCTGGGTGAGCAGACTGGTGACGAAAACCAGGGTTCGACCACAGGGTATGGCTTGACCCTGGACGTGCTTTTACACCCCACTCCTTGGAAGCGGCTTGATCCGTATTTGGCCATTGGGGCGCAGGGTATCGGCTTTACGGATGAGATGAAGGATTACGAACGGCTTGCCCTTGGCCTGCGTGCCGGTGGTGGTGTGATCTACAATATCAATGACTCGTGGGGCGTTCGTGCTGATTACCGAGCCGCCATTGGTAACTTGGGCTCTAAAGGTGTTGTGAACGCTACCACTGAAATTGGTGTGCGTTATGTTTTTGGTGCGAATGTGCCGCATAAGTTCGTGGTGTCGGGTGGTCCTCTGGATAGCGATGCCGATGGCTTGACGGATGCAGAGGAGAAGGAGATTGGTACGAATCCCTTTGATCCTGATACGGATCATGACGGGCTTGGCGATTTCGAAGAAGTTCGGAAATTTCACACTGATCCCTTGAACCCTGATACCGATTTTGATGGCCTGAAAGATGGCGCTGAAGTGTATAACATCCATACCGATCCCTTGATGCGCGATACCGACGGTGGTGGCGTTGCGGATGGACATGAAGTCATGGAAGACCATACCGATCCGACGGCCGGGCACGGGGCGGATGATTTACAGCTTGTTGAATTGAATATCCAGTTTGATTACGATCAGGCTGTCGTCAAGTCTGAGTACTTCAAGGATTTGGACATCATCGGCAAAGTGTTGCAACGTGATCCTGGTGCGACCGCCCGCATTGAAGGTCATGCTGATAAGCAGAAGCATTCAGCCAAGAAACATAATGACGTGTTGTCGGAACGTCGCGCTCAAGCGTGCGCAAAATATCTGAACACGAAGTGGAACATCGAGGCCTCCCGCATGATATCGGTTGGGTACGGTTTCAGCCGCCCGAAGGCCAAGAATGACCCGATCGTTGGTAATCCAGTGAATCGTCGTGTCGAGGTTTATATCCGCAAGTCAGGTAAGCCTGAGCCGACCGCTCCGCTGACGCAAGTGCAAGTCAACGATGTGGGCGCTGTGGTTCCTGTTGAAGCGAAGTAATTTTTGATGATTGATCGAAGGCCCGGAACAGGAATGTTTCGGGCCTTTTTGTTTGAGGAATAGAATACTCCGGAAAAGTGATGAAGCGTCGTAATAAAAATTCAATTGCCCGCCGGCTGCGCTTCCGCTTTGAAGCGTGGCTGTTTGCGATGGCGATGTGGCTGGTTCCTATGTTCTCTCGGCAGACTGTTCTGCGACTGGCACTACTGGGGGGCTGGCTTGCGTGGGTTTTTGCTCGCCGAGATCGGCGCATCGCATTGGCTAATTTGGATCTGGCGTTCGGGAGCACGCGCACGGCGCAAGAAAAACATCTGATTGCGCAACAAGCCTTTACCTCATTTGCGCAAACCGGGTTAGATTATTTTTGGTTTTCCCAGAACCGGGAGGCTCGTTTGCGGGAGTGGGTCGTGCCTGACGAATCGGCACAAAAGTGGATGCACCCGATTGGGTTTGTTGCTGTTACGGCCCATTTCGGGAATTGGGAAATCCTGGCGTGGCTGTTCGGCTTATATGGCACCAAAGTTTCGAGTGTGGCTAAGCCTGTCAAAAATCCGTTCATCAACGCCGAAGTAAATCGAATCCGTATGCAATCAGGACAGAATATTGTCCCTCGCGATGGCGCCCTGCGAGCGCTGGTTCGAGCCTTGAAAAATGGGGGAACGGTCGCCTTGCTTTTGGATCAGGATACGTTGCCGGCGGAAGGGGGGGTGTTCGTTCCTTTTTTTGACGTACCCGTTCCCATCTCCACCGCGGGTGCGGGCTTAGCACTCAAGCTCAAAGTGCCGATCGTGATGCTGTTCGGTATTTGTCGGCCTGATGGCCGTTACCATTGTTATATGCCTAAAGCCTTTTTACCTAATGAAGTTGAGGGGATGACGACAGAGGAGTTGACCGCCAAAATCACCCTGGCCTTGGAAGAGGAACTCCGCCGGAACCCCGGCTATTGGCTGTGGAGCTACAAACGCTGGAAGCGGCGACTTCCCGGGGTTGACCCTTCGCGCTATCCCTATTATGCGGACTGCTAAGCCTGTCGATTCGATCGGCTGACTTATAAAATTTCCAAAAGGAAACTTGATCACTAACATGATCCTGATAGAGTTACTTGCTTTTTGTACGGTGGCCCTTCGGCTGGAGACTCTTTTAGTATGAGTGATACCGTTGTTTGGAGTTCAATTTATGTTTTGGCATTCCTGGTGGGCGGCCTCACAATCGGCGTCGCCTCCATGGTGTTGGCGTGGCTGCTGGCCCCTAAGCGGACCCGCATGGTATACCAAAAGACGCTGAGAAGCATTGAGTGCGGTGTGGCCCCCATTGGACCTGCAAGGATCCGCTTTGGCGTTGTGTATTACCTCTATGCTCTCATTTTTGTGGCATTTTCGGTGGATGTGCTCTTTCTTTTCCCTGTCGCCCTTGTCTATAATGAAAAGTCCGGCTGGCTGGACTTTGCCGAAGTTCTCCTCTTTGTTGGTATCCTGGCGTTGGTGATTGTTTATGCTTGGAAGAAAGGCATCTTTTCATGGAAAAGCAAGTTGAAGTCCCCCCAGGCTTAATCCACTTTGCAATGCTTGATGATGTGTTGAACATGGCGCGCGCTAACTCCCTGTGGCCCATGACGTTCGGTCTTGCCTGCTGCGCCATCGAGATGATGGCCACGGGCGCGTCCCGTTTTGATATGGCCCGGTTCGGTTGTGAAGTTTTCCGGCCTTCCCCCCGCCAGAGTGATCTCATGATCGTCTGCGGCACCATCAGCAAGAAAATGGCGCCTGCGGTGATGACACTTTATGATCAAATGCCTGAACCCAAATGGGTGCTGGCGATGGGAAATTGCGCTATTTCGGGTGGCCCGTTCAAGTTCCCCGGACAATACGGCATTGTGGAGGGCGTTGATCAACTTTTCCCAGTGGATGTTTATGTACCGGGATGTCCGCCACGACCTGAGGCGTTGATTGAGGGAATTCTCAAGCTTGAAGAGAAGCTTCGCGGGAAACGTTGTTTCCCGACGGTGGAGGCGCAATAAGCTCATGAAACTACTCCCGCTGAAATCAAAGTTTGCAGAAATCGCTGTGCGTGCGGCGCTTCCCCCCGCCGCTGGCGCGGAGGCGACGGCCCCAGTTCCGCTCGTTATGGATGCTGTCCATGCCTCCAAAGGGATCGATTTGGATGTGACGGTTCCGTCTGATTGCGTGGTTGAGGCTGCCAAAATTTTGGATGATGCCAAATTTATGATTGAGGCGATCACCGGCATCGATTGGTTGGCTGAGCGTCAAATCGAAGTGGTTTATGACTTTACCCATGTCGAGTCGGGTGAACGCGTTGCGGTTCGAGCCCGGACTCCGCGTGACAAGCCCGAACTGCCGACTATTTCTAATATTTACCCCGGTGCCAATTGGCACGAGCGGGAAGCGCATGATTTTTTTGGGATCATCTTTATCGGGCATCCCCAGCTGATACCGCTATTATTGCCAGAAGATGCCCGCTTCCATCCGTTGCGAAAGGATTTTACAACGTGAGTACCGAAGCTCAAAGTGTTCGTAACGAAACGTTTGTACTCAATTTAGGGCCACAGCATCCAGCGACTCACGGAGTGTTGCGGATCAAGTTGACCATGGATGGTGAGTACATCATGGATGCAGATCCGGTGATTGGTTACGGACACCGCATGCACGAAAAAATGGGAGAGAATCGCTCCTACGCGAAGTTTCTGCCCAATGCGGGGCGTATGGATTATGTCGCCGCCCTTTTTAATGGGCATGGTTATGTCGGCGCCGTTGAACGGTTGGCGGGGATCACCGTACCGGAACGTGCTGAATATATCCGTGTGATCACCTCGGAACTGAATCGCGTTGCAAGTCATTTATTATGGTTGGGCGCTTTCCTCGTCGATCTGGGGGGCTTCACGCCTCTGCTGTATTGCTTCGATGACCGCGAACAGATTCTGGATCTACTGGAATCTGTGACCGGTTCGCGATTGACCTTCTGCTACTACCGGTTTGGTGGGGTGTGTAATGATATTGATGAAGACTTTGTACCCGGTACCCGAAAATTTATCACGCGTTTGCGCTCCCGCATGCCGATGTACGACGCCTTGGTCACCAAAAATATTATTTTCCGCAAGCGCGTGGAGGGGATTGGGCTTATTTCGGCCGAGACCTGCCGCAAGTATGGCGCCACGGGCCCGGTGATTCGGGGGTCGGGTGTGGCCTATGATGTACGGAAGATTGAACCGTATTCCGTCTACCCCAAATTCAATTTCGATATTCCCGTATATTCCGAGTGTGATTGCATGGCGCGATACAAGGTGCGTATCAGCGAGATCATTCAAAGCATGCGGATTATCGAGCAGGCACTCGATTCGCTGCCGACCGGCCCCGTCATGGCGGAGAAAGTGCCGCAGGCACTCAAGCCGCCTAAGGGTGATTGCTATTATAATGTGGAGTCGGCGCGTGGCAGTTTTGGCGTGCGCATCGTGAGCGATGGCACCGAAAATGCCTATCGTCTTAAATTGCGTTCGCCTTGCTTCTCGAACATGAGCCTTTTTCGTGAGTGTTCCAAAGGAATGTTATTGCCGGATGCGTTGGCACTCTTGGGCAGTTTTGATCTGGTGATTCCGGATATGGATCGTTAAGGATGGGAGTAAGTTTGTAATGTCAATCGACATAATCATGGAATTGGTACGACTGATCCTTTATGTGGTCGGCTTCCTGACCTTTGCGGCACTCAATGCGGCGTACCTCTCATTGATGGAACGTAAAATTCCCTCTTGGTTCCAGCTTCGGCCGGGCCCCGTTGAAGTGGGCACCTGGGGATTGTTGCAGCCGGTGGCCGATGGCCTCAAACTTTTGAGTAAGCAGATTTTGACTCCGGAAGGAGCCAATAGGGTTCTGTTCAAGTTGGCGCCGGTGATGGTGGTGGTGCCCGGAATCCTGTGTTTGGTGACCATACCCTTCAGCGAAACACTGGTGGCTCGGAATTTCAATTTGGGACTAATCATGGTGTTCTCCTTTGGCGCGTTCGGGGTTTTTGCCGTTCTGTTGGGAGGCTGGGCCTCCAATAACAAATACTCGAGCATTGCGGCGGCACGGGTGGTGGCCCAAAATATCGCCTACGAAATCCCCATATTGTTAGTCGTCATTTCGTTGGTGTTCGTCACGCGAACCTTCAATCTGCATACCATCGTTGAGCAGCAAATGGGGGGATTCTGGCATTGGAATGTGTTTAATCTGAAGGCGAGCCTCATGATGCCAATCGCTTTCCTGATCTATTTTATCTGCATGCTGGCCGAAACGAACCGCGCGCCTTTCGATATGGTGGAAGCCGAAAGTGAGTTGGTGGCCGGTGCTTTCACGGAATATTCAGGAATGGGGTTTGGCCTCTTTTTCATCGCTGAGTATGTAAACATCATCGTTGGATGCTGTATCGGCACGGTGCTCTTCCTGGGCGGTTGGGATTGTCCCTTCGGTTGGCTACCCGGGCTCCACTGGTTCCTGATCAAAATGTACGCCTTGTGCTTTGCCGTGATCTGGGTGCGCTGGTCGTTCCCGCGTACGCAGTTTTACGGATTATTGAACCTCTCGTGGAAGGTTCTGATTCCGTTCGCGCTGGCGAATCTGCTGCTAACGGCCTTTATGCTTAAACTGTTCCATCATGCTTAAACCGATGATCACCTATTTCAAAGAGATTGTGAATGGCGTCTACACCCTCTTCGTGGGGATGAAGATTACGTTCGTGCATATGTTCCGCCGGGATGTGACCGTGCGGTATCCCCGCCAGAGCCTGAAAATGACCCCGCGTTATCGAGGGCACATCGAGCTGAAATGCAATGAGACCACCGGGGCGCCTAACTGTGTTGTGTGTATGGCCTGTGAACGCGCTTGTCCCACTGGCTGTATTAAATTAGCTGGTGCGAAGGCGGAAGGGGCGCCCCGCAAGACGCTGACCTCCTATACGCTCGATTTCACCACGTGCAGTTTGTGCGGGCTTTGTGTGGAAAGCTGTAAATTTGATGCGCTGAAGTTTTCGAAAGAATATAATTTAGCCTCCCGGAAGAAAGACGATTACAAAATGGATCTGCTTAAAAGCGCGTTGGAGAAAAAATGACCTTCGACTTGACTCCTGCAACTCTCAATACGCTGGCCTCATCCCTGCTTTTTGCCGGGGTGGTAGCGGTGACTTTGGTAGGTGCGGTTATTGCGGTGGCCGCACAGCGGCTGGTTTATAGTGTGAGCGGATTGGCCCTTTCCTTCGTCGGTCTGGCGGGGCTGTATGTTTTTCTCAATAGCCCGTTTCTGGCATTGATGCAGGTGCTGATTTATATCGGAGCCGTATGTGTCACCATCATGTTTGCCCTGATGTTGGCTGACCCGAAAAATGAACCTTCCCTGCTGCCGCGTAATGTGATGATCGGCCTGTCCAGCTTCCTGGTGGCCGGAATGTTGGCGGTGGGCCTGATCCTGGTGATTGCCAAATCCCATTGGATGCCAAAGGCGGTCCAAATCAATACTGGCTCAGTCGAGGATTTGGGACGGGTTTTATTGACGCGCTTTGGGTTCGCTTTTGAATTGATTTCCGTTGTGTTGCTACTAGCCATACTCGGTGCCTTAGTGGTGGCGCGTACGGGGCGGAGGGCTCAATCATGAATTTCGTGAATCATTTCATCCACGCACCCGGAAGTTTATCCATTTACCTGGCCATTGGGGCGATCCTGTTCGCCATCGGGTTCTTTGGCTTCTTTCGGCATCGGACCTTGGTCGGGATGCTCGTTTCCGGGGAATTAATCTTGGCAGGGGCTTCACTTAACTTCATGGCGTTTGCCCATTTTCGGGCGGCAGATCCCGTGGTTGGACAGGCGTTCACTTTGTTTATTATGGGGATTGCGGCGGCTGAGGCGGCCATTGTGCTGAGTATTATGATTGCCGTGTACCGCAATTATCACTCCATTGAAGCCCGTGACTTGAAGGAGATGGAAGGATGACGATGGCCGCTCCCTTGGAAACTCCTCGTCTGCTTTGGGCCATTCTGGCGCCCTTAATTGGGGCGGCGGCAGTCATGCTTACCGGTAAGCGCCCTAATGTGCGCGAAACCTGCTCTTTTATCGCGGCCACCGTTTTATTCGGGATCGTGGTGTCGTTGGTGCCAGCCGTGATGGCGGGTGAAAAACTAGCGTATCACCTTTTCAGTATTTTGCCCGGGGTGAGTGTGACGTTGCGAGCGGATGCCTTCTCCATGGTATTTGCACTGGTCGCCTCCTCCTTGTGGATGGTCACGGTGATTTACTCGATGGGCTATATGCGCCATTCCCATGAGCATGCGCAGACTCGTTTCAATGCCTGTTTTGCGCTGGCGCTTTTCGGGGCCATGGGCTGCGCCTTCGCGGATAACCTGTTCACGCTTTACCTGTTCTATGAAATCGTCAGCATCAGCACCTATCCGCTGGTGGCACACCATCAGGACAAGGAAGGCTACGAAGGCGGGCGCAAGTATTTGACCTACCTGACGGCCACCGCCAAGGGGCTGGTGCTGCCGGCCATGATCATGACTTATGTGTTGTGTGGCACCTTGGATTTTTCGACCAATATCAGCAGTGGCATTTTCCCTTCCGATGCCAGCCGCTGGATGGTGACCCTCACCTATATCTGCCTGGTTCTCGGCTTTGCCAAAAATGGTATTATGCCGTTCCACAGTTGGTTGCCCGGCGCCATGGTCGCGCCTACCCCCGTGAGCGCCTTGCTTCACGCCGTGGCCGTTGTCAAAGTGGGGGTGTTCTCGACCACCCGTGTGATGTTGTTTCTGTTTGGTGTGGTCAAGATGGATGATTTCAACCTGGGGATTCCTACCGCCTATTTTGTGTCCTTCACCATCTTGGCGGCATCCTTAATTGCCTTGAGTAAAGACAACTTAAAGGCGCGCTTGGCGTATTCCACCGTGAGCCAGTTGTCCTATATTATTCTGGGTGTAGCTTTGTTGACTCCAGTGGGAATAGAGGGTGGGATAGTTCACATCGTCAACCATGCCTTCGCCAAGATCACCTTGTTCTTCTGCGCCGGCGCCATTTATGTGGCTTCCCACAAAAAAGACATTTCCGACATGAAGGGGCTCGGGCGCGCGATGCCGTTTACCTTTGCAGCTTTCGGTGTAGCCTCGCTAAGTATGGTTGGAGTTCCGCCGGTCGGTGGATTTATTAGCAAGTGGTACCTATTGGTGGGCGCCATGGATGCTTCCCAGCTCGGGATTGTGGTGGTGTTATTGATCAGTACGATTCTGAATATCGGATATTTTGCACCCGTGGTGTATTCCGCCTTTTTCGGGAAGCCGGCTGATCCGCATGCCTATGACGGGGTGGGGGAAGCCCCGCTGACGATGTTGGTCCCGTTGTTGTTAACGGCCGCGCTTTCGGTGGCGGTCGGTATTTACCCTGATTTTTTCCTGAACCTTATTAAGGGAGTGTTTGTATGAAAATTATCGCGCTGATTGATTTTCTGCGTGCACACCTGAAGGCCGTCATTGTGATCGGTTGCGTGGGGCTAGCCCTGCTCGTGGTGGGGGATGCGTTATTTGTGGATAAGGAGCATACGCACACCAAGGCGGAACATTATATCGGATTCTGGGCGGCCTTCGGCTTCGTGGCCTGTGTGCTGATTATTTTTGTATCCAAGTGGTTTGGTCACCGGGGCATTATGAAACGGGAAGATTATTATGGCGATGAATGAGTTCTGGCTACATCCGGCGCTGATCCTGATCGTAGGCGCCATCTTGATGCCGTTTATTCGGGGGCGGGCGCGCTCCTTCTGGCTCTTGCTTGTGCCAGCATTGTTGTTCGCCCGTGTCATTGTGATGGGCTCCGATCCCGGCCTGCATGGCGTGGTCAAATTCCTCGACCTGACCTTGACCTTCGGCCGTGTGGATAAATTGGGGCAGGTGTTCGGTTATATCATGTCCCTGATGTGTCTGCTGGGCAGTCTGTATGCCTTACACGTCAAGGAGTCCGCCCAACATTCGGCCGCCTGGGTTTATGTGGCTGGTTCGCTGGGCGTTATTTATGCCGGCGATTTCATGACGTTATTTTTGTTTTGGGAACTGATGGCGTTTTCCTCGGTCTTTCTCATCTGGTTGCGACGGCGTCCCCAATCGTTGAGCGCGGGCTTCCGATATTTGATGGTGCATGTGGCCGGTGGCTTGGCGTTACTGGCGGGTATCCTGTTACGCTACCATGCGACCGGCGGGGATTTGACGTTCACGCAGTTGGATGTTCATCATCCGGATCTTGCGACCTACCTGATTTTGATCGGATTCATTTTGAATGCCGCCGTTCCGCCACTGCATGCCTGGCTGCCGGATGCGTATGGCGAGGCGACCGTGACCGGTTCCGTGTTCATGTGCGCGTTCACCACCAAGACCGCCGTCTATGCCTTGTGCCGTGGCTTTGCGGGGATGGAAATCTTGATTGCGCTGGGCGTGATCATGGCCCTCTACGGGGTCGTTTATGCCGTGCTTGAAAATGACGCACGCCGACTGTTAGCTTATCATATTATCAGTCAGGTCGGCTATATGGTGGCCGCTGTAGGCATTGGAACCAACATGGCTATCAACGGGGCCTGTGCACATGCCTTTGCCCACATTCTTTATAAGGGCCTCCTGTTCATGGGGACGGGGTCCGTGTTGTACATGACGGGCAAGAGCAAATTCTCGGAGCTAGGCGGACTTTATAAGAAAATGCCCTGGGCCTTCGTGTTTACTCTAATTGGGGGACTGTCCATCTCGGCATTCCCGCTTTTCAGCGGGTTCGTTAGCAAGTCCATGATTGTGGTGGCGGGTTTCGAAGATCACAAAACGATTGCGGCATTCCTGCTTTTGCTGGCCTCGGCGGGAACGTTCCTGCATACCGGTTTGAAAGTCCCTTATTTTATCTGGTTCGGCAAAAATAACTGCAGCAAGGAAACTTGGGATATGGCGAAGGATCCACCCTGGAACATGTGTGCGGCCATGGCGGTGATGTCGTTTATGTGCATCTTCATCGGGTGCTATACCCCGTACCTTTACGACAAGCTTCCCTTCGCGGTGCATTATCAGCCTTACACGGCTTATCACATTTCGGAAACGCTTCAGATCCTGTTGTTCACGGCCCTCGGCTTTTTCTTGTTCATTAAGAAGCTCACCCCCGAAGCGACCATCAGTCTGGATATGGATTGGTTCTATCGGATGGGTGGACGCGGTGTGGCTTGGGTTTCGCGTGTTCCCGCTCAGGCGGTGGATGAGTGGGTGAGCGAGTGCTACCGCTCCTGCGGGCTGGCGTGGACGATGTCGCTCGCGCGGGTCTCCTCCTGGTTTGATGGGCGTGTGATTGATGGGGTGGTGGATGGGGTGGCGCTAGGAGTCCGTTTCATTGGAGACCGTGTGCGCCACATGCAGACAAGAAATCTTCAGTTCAATATCTTCAGTGCGGTCGTGGTGATCGTGGTGGTGCTGTTGACCTATGCGTTGACAGCGATGACGTTGAGGTAAGCTATGGGTTGCTTTTATACAAACGGCGATTGGCCAATTCTGAGTATATTGATTTTCCTGCCGCTGGCGGGCGTTCTGCTGTTGCCATTACTCAAGGGCGACGGTCCGGCCAAGGTCTGGGCGTTGGGTGTGACGTTGGTGACCGCCGCACTGTCACTCCCGTTGTTTTTCGCTTTTGACACGACGACGGCTGCGTACCAATTCCGTGAAAAGGTGGCGTGGATTCCCTCCCTCAACATTCATTATGCACTGGGAATAGACGGAATAAGTCTGTTGCTGGTATTGCTGACCACGCTGTTGATGCCCTTGTGTATCTTGTGCTCCTGGCGTGCCATTAATACCCGCGTCAAAGAATTCATGGCCTGCATCCTCATCATGGAAACAGCCATGCTGGGGGTCTTTGTGGCGCTCGACTTTGTGCTGTTCTATATCTTTTGGGAAGCGATGTTGATCCCGATGTTCCTATTGATTGGGATCTGGGGTGGACCGCGGAAGATTTACGCCTCGGTGAAGTTCTTCCTGTATACGTTGGCCGGCTCGGTATTGATGCCGGTGGCGGTGATCGCGTTGTATCTGCATAGTCAGCCTCACACCTTTTCAATACCGGAACTGATGAATCAGCCTTATTCCCTGACCCTGCAGTGCTGGGTATTTTTGGCCTTTTTTGTCGCCTTTGCGGTCAAGGTCCCGATGTTCCCGTTTCATACCTGGCTGCCTGCCGCCCACGTGGAGGCCCCGACGGCGGGAAGCGTCCTGTTGGCCAGCGTATTGTTGAAGATGGGCGCCTATGGATTTCTGCGGTTTTGTCTGCCAATGACGCCGTTGGGTGTGGAAGTCTTCGCGCCCTATGTTCTAGCGCTCTCGGCGGCGGGCATTATTTATGGTGGTTTCACGGCGCTAGCACAGAGTGACATGAAAAAATTGGTGGCGTATTCGAGTGTGGCCCACATGGGATTTGTCACCTTGGGAATTTTCGTTTTGAACACCAATGGCGTCGAAGGCGCGATTCTCCAGATGATCAATCATGGAATCACCACAGGAGCGCTCTTCCTGTGTGTGGGCATGATCTATGAACGGACCCATAGTCGGGAACTGGCGGACGCTACGGGGATTGGAAAAGTGATGCCGGTGTATATAACGGCATTGACGATTTTTGGGCTTTCCTCGCTGGCCTTCCCCGGAACCAACAGTTTTGTGGGTGAATTCATGGTGCTGGTCGGCGGATTTTCGCATTCGACAGTGCTGGGGTGGATTGTGGTGCCCGGCGTGATTTTGAGCGCGGCGTATATGTTGCGAATGCTACAGCGCATGATTTGGGGTGGCATACAGAACCCGGATACCTCCTATCTGAAAGACTTGAACTGGCGCGAAATAATCACGCTGGTGCCTTTGGTGTCATTTGTTCTGTGGATCGGTCTTGCGCCCGCTCCGTTCTTGAAGGTGCTACATGTCAGCGTTCAGCACCTGCTCATGCAAGTCCAGTTGGGCTTGAATCTCTAACTTGCGGAAGGAAGGGTCGAAACGATGAATCCGATTTTATTTATGCCGGAACTGGTGCTCATCTTGGGGAGTTTGCTGGCGTTTGGAATTTGTCTGGGCGAGGGGCGGTCCCGGCTGGCGGCTACGGCGGCCATTGTGACGGGGTTGCTGGCGCTGGTGACCTGTGTGTCATCTCTGCGTTTGACAGGGGATCTCTTTTGTCATGCTTACCGGGTGGATCTCTTCTCACAGCTGTTCAAGTTGTTCATTATCATGGGCCTGCTGGCGGTGCTGTTATTCGGTAGCAAGTTGAAGGATATCCGCGCTGAAGTGCGTCCTGAGTATTTCCTGTTTTTGCTTTTAGGTTCGCTGGGACTGACGGTTCTGGTCAGTTCGGTGGAGTTCATCAGCTTATTTATTGCCTTGGAACTCTCCTCCTATGCCCTTTACTTGTTGGTGCCGTTGCGTCGGGAACAGCCCGGTGTGCGGGTTCAGATGGAATCGGCAGCCAAATATGTCATGTTCGGGATTGTCGCAACCGGCTTCTTTTTGTTTGGAATGAGCTATCTCTATGGGCTGACGGGATCGACCTATTTTAGTGAAGTCGGACCGGCCCTGATCCAGCATTGGAATGAGCCTGCGGCCTTGGTCGGTATGATCCTTATTCTGGCCGGGCTTTTCTTCAAGTTGGCAGCTTTCCCCATGCACTTGTGGGCACCAGATGTGTATCAAGGGGCATCCAATGAGACGACGGCGTTTATTGCCGGGGTTCCTAAAGTGGCCGTGATAGCAGTCCTGATCCGTTTCCTTATGTGCTCACCGGCCCCAAGCTCGTCGCTGAGCCTGGTGATTACCCTGGCGGCGGTGGGCTCCATGTTTTTCGGCAATCTGGCCGCACTGGTGCAGCAGGATATCAAGCGGATGTTGGGGTATTCGAGCATTGCGCATGCGGGGTATGTGATGCTGGGCTTGGTGACATTACAACAAGCCGGCTATGCGGCGGCGATGTTCTATATTTTCGGTTTTGTCATCATGAGTCTGGCGGCATTCCTGGTGATTTGTCAGATGTCGAAAGACGGCGAGAATGTAATGCTTGATGATTTGTCTGGCTTGCATAAGCGGAATCCGCTCGCGGCGTTGGTGTTGGCGGTCAGCATGTTCTCTCTGGCCGGGATTCCTCCGTTTGTCGGGTTCATTGGAAAGTTCTTGCTCTTGAACGAGGCCTTGGGTGCCGGGTTTGTGATGTTGGTGGTGATTGCCGCCATCAATACGGCCATCGGGATTTATTACTATCTGACGGTCGTGCGAGTGGCTTATTTTACGGCGCCGGGACAGCGACCCGCCTTCCAATTTGATAAAGGCATTGCCACGCTGGCAGTCGTTTTAGTTATTATCGTGACGCTTCTAGGCGTTATGCCTGCCAAGCTGTTGAATGCCGCCATTCTGGCTGTTAATTTCTAGAAATCTTGTAATGCCTGCACAAACTCAAAGTGGCAACGGCGCCTCGCCGTTGATTGCTTCATCTTTACTGCAGAGCCGAGACGGCTCTGCCACTTTATAGGACAACACCCAGCCGAAGCGATCCTTTGACTTTATCGTTCGTGAAATATTTCGCGATCAATTGCGATTTGACTCTCATGGTCGTATTATACTTATCTACAGGTTTTTGAGTAACTCCCAAAACTGAATTGAGTGAGGAGTTAAGACTTTGTGGGTGATCGAAATTAAGGAGTGATTCTGATATGTCAACGCGTGATTCAATGACCTTCGATATTATTGGTGTGGGCTGTGGGGTAGCAACGCTTTCTACTGTATTACAACTGCTTAAGCGGGTGAAACGTGAGCCTGATGGCTCAATGCAGGCTCCCAGTATTCTCATCATTGATAAGGCACCGTCGGTTGGATCCCAAAATTTGTCGGGTGCGGTCGTGGATACCTCGTCACTGGCCGATTTACTGGACTATGAAGATTTTTCCGCATTGCCTAAATTTACGACCGTTAAAAAGGAGAGCTTCCACCATTTCACGGCTACGGGTTCGACGAAAGTCCCCTGGGTGCCGCCCACCATGCAGGCGGAAGGTTTGCCAATCGTTTCAGTGTCCGAACTGACACGCTATCTGGCCGGTTTGTGTGAAAAAGCAGGCGCTGAAATTTATTCGGGTTTTTCTGCGGTTGAGCTGTTGCGTGAGAATGGCCGTATCGTCGGCGTCCGCATGGGGGACAAGGGGATTGATAAGAACGGCGAGCACCGCTCGATTTATGAGCAGGGTCCCGACCTGATGGCCTCCATGGTCGTCCTGGGTGAAGGGGCCTTCGGTTTCCTTACCGAGAAATTGTTGACCGACGAAGGCATGTGGGGCGCCAATCCCCAGACCTTTGCCATTGGCGTCAAGGAGTTGATTGAGACGCCCGAGTGCAAGGGCCGCGCCGGTACGATCATGCACAGCTTTGGGTATCCTTTGGATTCCAAAACCTATGGCGGTGGATTTGTCTATTGCCTGAGTGACACGCTGGTGGCGGTTGGTATGGTGACGGCCTTGGATTACAAGAATCCCACCACCAATCCTCACGACATGTTCCGCCTGTTCAAGCATCATCCCGCAGTTTTTCCCTTTATTGCGGGTGGCAAGGTTCTGGAATATGGTGCCAAAGTTCTCCCTGAAGGGGGCTTGAACTCCATTCCGAAATTAGTGGCAAATGGAGCCGTGATCGTCGGGGATGCCGCCGGGTTATGTAATTCCCTGCGATTGAAGGGGGTCCATTTAGCCGTCCAGTCAGGAATTTCCGCCGGTGATGCCTTATTCGAAGGATGGAAGACCAAGGATTTCTCGGTGGCGGCGATGCAGAAATATCCTGAGAGCCTAAAGGAATCAGAGCCCTGGAAGGAATTGGAAAAGATCAAGAATGTGCGCGCGGCCTTCACCTACGGTTCCCTGCCCGGTATGGCCGCCGTCGGTATGAGCGTGCTAAGCGGTGGGTTATTGCCACCCGGGCGCATGTCGTTGGAGCCCGATTGGGAGGCCATGAAAGCCATGGCGGATGTGAAGCCCTGCATTGCTCCTCCTAAGGTAGGCGCAGATGAAGCGAATCTTCAGATGGACAGGCTTTCGGATTTGTTTTTATCCAAAACTCATCATGAAGAAAATCAGCCTTCCCATCTAAAAATTCCCGATGCTGAAAAGTGCAAAATTTGCATTAAGAAGTTTGGTGCGCCTTGCACCCTGTTCTGTCCCGCCCAAGTGTATGTGCTCAAGGAAGATCAGCAGGGGATCCACATTGATTTCTCAAACTGTCTGCATTGCAAGACCTGCCAGATCAAAGATCCCATGCAGAATATCCTGTGGACGCCCCCCGAGGGTGGCGGCGGGCCCGTCTATTCGAAGATGTAAGGGGCCAGAATTATGGCGTTCGACAAATTCAGACTTCCTGTTATCGCCGGAAAATGACTTGGCACTTTTGTAGACGCGGCGCCCTCGCCGCGTTCTCGTCCGACAGCTAAACGCGGCGAGGGCGCCGCTTCTACGATGGTTCCGCATGTCTGAAATAGTGCCAAGTCATTTTCCAGAATCCTGGCGGCCATCCATCGGCGGTTCCTGCAAGCGCAAGCTCATGATGGTGGGGCGGTGGACTTTCCGCACCGTT
>JBBQNS010000038.1:0-29070 GCA_038330175.1 Kiritimatiellia bacterium | reverse complement strand
TCGCTGACAGACCACGGGGTCGTATTTCCAAGAATCTGCTGGTAAAGCAACGTGTCTTTCATGTTTTTCATGACCCCAGCTTACACGTAAGTCAGGCTTTTGACCGGAAAAATCCCCCCACAAACCCAGAAGCGCCAATTAGATGAGGGAGAGTGGTCTATGAATGAGAGACAAGCACAATCGGATACGGGTTATTCGCGAGGCCGCTGGATCCTTTTAATTGGGGCCATTATACTCATGGGCGTAGTGTTTCGTGTTATCAAGGCTTTGCAGATCTACTTTATCCCGGATTCTGATTATACCCTCGTTGCGCTAATGGTTAAGCATATGGCGGCAGGGTGTGATCACCCCGTTTTTTTCTACGGCCAAATGTATATGGGCAGCCTTGAACCCGCATTAACAGCTCTTCTTTGCAAGCTCCTCGGATTGGACATATCTCTATTTAATGTATTTTTGGGGACGGCATTGATTGGAAGTCTGTCTTTCCCGCTGATTTATTTATGGGCCCGTGAAGCAGGGGGACGATATGCCGGTCTCGTGGCCTTGCTTGTCAGCCTTGTGGGCAGCGAATCGTTTCTGCACTTTGCTGTGGCGCCCTGTGGTGGATATATGGTCATGCTCGTGTCAGGGCTAATCGCTTTGTATCTATCGTGTCGCATCGTTATCCACCTCAAGGCCGGGTTAAAAGTGACTGCGTTGGCTTATGTGGCATTGGGTCTTGCGGGCGGCGTGGGATGGTGGTCTGGACAATTGGTTATCGTTTTCCTGCTGCCGGCGCTCCTTATTCTCCTTTTAGGAATCTCTTGGACCCTGATGCGAAATGGGCTGTTATTGGCTTTACCGGCCTTTTTCATCGGGAGTGCTCCCTGGTGGATATGGAATGCCACGCATGAGTGGGCCACTTTCGCTTTTAGCAAGGAATTAGACGTTAAATCTGCCGCTGATGGAATGAGCGCGTTTTGGACTTCGTTATTACGCGCGATGGGATATTCGGCTTCAGATAATGTCGGGGCCTCTCTTGTCCTTTTGCTTGTGCTGGTTATGGTGATTCTGTTTTTTGTACTACTTACAAAAGACGCCATTTATTATAAATGTCAGGGCCCATTTGTTTTCAAGTTTGCGGCCCCATTGGTGGTCTTGGCTCTTCTGGCAGTGAGCGTTACGTCCAAGTATATTTCAATTGAAAATAATCACCGATATTTTCTGCCCGTTTTTCCTGCTATCGCCGTCATGCTGGGGTGTGCGGTAGGTTGGTTGATACAGAAGAAGATTTATGGACTTGGTTGGTTGGTTGGTTGCGATCGTTCTCATTGTAACAAGTAATGCCGACATAGCCCGGGTCGGTAGGGCATTGGCGTCAGATGGGAAGAAATGGCACGAACCAGAACGGATCATTGCCGCCGTTAGCCCGCTTTGTGACGGTGTTGTTTACGGCCAGTATTCGCTTTGGCATTGGCTCAATTTTGTTTCTGGTGAACAACTGTGTATTGCTGATCCATTTTGGGAGCGTTATGCGCCTTATAATCGAAAGTTGGAATTATCAACCCGCCCCGCTTTTCTGGACGATATCGGAGGCTTGCATGAATTCCTCCACTATTCCGGCTCTAAGAGCAAAGAAATGGATCTGAAATCTTTAGGTTTAAATGAGGTGATGTGGAGGTCTTTACGGTTTTCAGCAATTCCCTTTCAAACACCTGAAGAGTCAACCATTCATATTGACTATAATGTAACCCCCCCGCCGAATGAATGGGATTACATGGATGTGTCCAACGTAAGCCAGGTTAAGGACCATCAAGGACGCTCCTATCCAACCGCCTTGACTGATGCAACGTTGGGTACGGGTTGGGACGTGGCATTAAAAAGTGAAGAATCGGCGGCTTTGACTTTTGAATTTTATCAGCCGGAATCCCTTTGCGGATTAAGGTTGATGGGATTGAGTGAGAACACCCCGGGTAGTTTGGCTATTGATTACATGTCGCCCAGTGATTCAAATTGGCAGTCGGCACTGCCGAGGGTGGACCTGACGAGCTTTTTCTGGTCAGGGCCCTATCTCAAATGGGGCGGCATTCAATGCTTTCCTGAAGTTCGCTTTAAGTGCCCAGAGGGCGGAGTGAAACGCCTGCGATTGCGGGTACAGTTTCCCGATTCCAGCTCCCGGAATCTGCGGGTGGATGAAGTGTTGTTTTTGAAGCAAGCGTCTTTCAATTCATCTGGGATCCCTTCGCTAGAGGAATGCTTGAGCGTGTTGCGCCAAGAAAAAATACGTCAATTTTTTGGCCCACGTTGGATCACAGAGCGTCTGGCCTGCGAAAATGCGGAGCCGCTCCGCTTACATACCCCCTCATTTGTGTCTCGATCGGTGCAGGATTTGCCCGTTACGGATGCCAGTCAACCTGTGAAAGTTATTTTTGATGAAAACACGGGACTGCTTATGGATGTTCGCGACGCTCCACGTAGTCGCTGGGTTTTGCGGCAAGCCGGCCAACATTGGACCGAAAAAGCTTTTGGCGAGCTGGTTTTAATGATCGTGTCAAAAGCCACCGATGAAAATGATGGAATTCAGCACACTCCGATTTTTTGGTCTGAACTTGGATGTTTTGCTGAAGAAAAATCGCGAGGCCAAAAAATACGGGCTGAACGATTATTCCAAAAAACCAAATCGAGAATAGGGTTAGAAGCCCGGCTGGAAAATCTGCATAAAACCTTAGCGTTTTATCCTTGGCATCAACCTGCGAGACAAGCGTTGGTGGAGGCTTTGCAAACTTCAGGGATGACGGCTGAAGCCGCCGCACAAAAATCTATTTTATCAGAACAAATCCAGCCTGACTCTCCCGGACCGGCCAATTTTTCTGGGGGTATTACGCTAGTGGGTGTTTCCCTTTCTCCGCATGTTGTTTCTCCTGGCCAAAGCTTCCAGATTACATACTTTTGGAAATGTCCGCCCCAGGTCGAACCGCGGCGCTATGCCGCTTTTGTAAATTTTCAAAAAGGGAAGGAGCGTTTTCAGGATGACCATTCCTTGTTGGGCGATGTTCCTGAAGATTTTGTTTCGTATCAGCCTTTTGATGAAGTGTTTTCATACACACGTTCCTTAACGGTACCCCTTACTGCCTCGCCAGGGGATTATGGGGTTGTTATTGGCTTAGTGGACAGTACGCGTCATAATGTAAGACTGAAGCCCGTATCTGCATTGCCTGTGAAAAAGCAAGGTGTCCATCTGAAGGCTACAATCAGCGTAAAATGAGATTGTTTAAAAGAGGAATTTGCGGCAAATTAGATGGCCTAAACGTCGGCTGCAATGCAGGGATGGCCACGAGGAGATTGGGCGTTTCATGAATTTTCTTCGAGCAATTTGTCGGCATGTTTGGCAACGGCCGTTATGGGTCGGTGTGCTGGTTTTGGTTCTTGGTGTAGGGCTTCGGCTGGTGTTTTTTTTGACCAGCTGTAAGTACATGGAGGCCTTTGATGACGAGTGCATTACGGCGCTTCAGGCGATGCAGATCGCCAAGGGGGATTTCTCTCTCTTTATGCTCGGGCAGCCGTATGTGTTTCCGATCGAGGCTTATTTGATGGCGCCGGTGGTTGCGCTCTTGCCGCGAACGGCTTTTGGTGCGCGCGTGATGGCGTTCGGGTTTGGACTTGTGACGCTAGGTTTGACCTTGTTGGTCCTACGATATTGTGGTCGCCTGAGTCGAGTTTGGCCTGGCGCTCTTTTGCTCCTCTTCGGGTCTTCTTTTCTGCTGATCCTGCAGAGTGGATGCGCTCTACCAGGGTATCCGACCTTAATGTTATTATTTGGCCTGACTTCATGGCTTGTCTTGCGAAATGGGGGGGGCGGCACGTCTTCCGCCGGGGGAGCGTTTATTGCGGGCACAGCGGCGGGTTTGGCTTGTAGTGGTTCTTTTCTTGCGCTTCCGTTTCTGGTGGCGGCCTTGATGGTGTTGGCCGGATGTAGACCTTGGTTCGTTGCGCTTAAGGGCCTCGTTGCCTATATCGCCGGGGCGGCGGTTGGCTTAATGCCGTACCTGCTGGCCAGGTTGATTCATGGGGGGGGGGCGGCTGCCGTTTTCGGGAGTGTGTCGTATCTCGAAGCTTATGCGCGGCTGACTAGTTATTTGCCTGTCACACTTGCGAATGCGATGGGGATTGGGGTGCCTGTGGTGATGGGTTCCTCGACGCGACTTCTGCATGGGGTGAATGCGGGGCTGGTGGCGGGTGTGGTTATTCTTCTTGTTCTGCTGGTTGGCGCTGTGGTGGGGTGTGTTCAATGGGGGCGGAATCACTGGCGTAACTTCCCCCCTTTGCTCTACTTTGCGGCCGTTGCCTGGGCCTGCCTGTTGCTTTTCCTTTTCGGAGGGCGAGCGCATTCGTCGTCCTATCGCTACCTGACGCTCGCGGTCATGAGTTTTCCTTTAATAGTGGCGTGCCTCTACCAAACTTCATCAGGGCTATGGCGGAAAGGAATTGCGTTTGGGGTCATCCTTCTTGCCCTGTTTAACGTTTTAAGCTCCGTTCTCTTGATCCGCCATTGGGCACGACCCGCTTTTACAGTAGAGTTGGGAACACATGACTTGACGCCGGTCGTCGAATATTTGAGGCAACGTCATATTCGCTACGCATATGCCAGTTATGCGGATGCTTATAGGATCACCTACAAGACGGATCAGGAAATTGTGTGTGCGCAACCCTTCAATGAAAGATTTCCCGGATGGCCCTTGCCGTTTAAGGCTGCGGTCGATGAGGCTACCAATGTCGCCTACGTGCTGACGGAAAAAGGCCGTTTTCCAACCGATTGCCTGAATCAGGATCTGACTACTGCCGGGGTAGATGCCGTGCGAAGCCGCCAGGGGCAGTTCGACGTGTTTACTGATTTTTCTCCCCAAAAATCTATTGAGAAGGGGCCGTTTATCTCGATGGCGTCATTAAAGGCCGCTGCAAGTCATGCCGCGAAATCAGCGCATTACATGGTGGATGACACCTCGAAATTCTGGCGTTGCGAGGGATTTCAGCAGATGACGGGCATGTGGGTGTCGGTCGTTTGGGCGAAGCCCCACATGGTGCAGGGCGTGGTTGTCGCCCACGGGCATTCGGGGAATGATTTTCCTGAAGCCGTAAACATTTTTGTTCAGGATGACTGTGAAAAATGGGTGCAAGTGGCCACCAACTGGAATGCCGTTCCCGAACCTTTCACAATTTCGAGCGGACACCCCGTTTATGGTGATGCACCGGCATTGTTTGTATTGCCTGAATCCCGCCAGTGTACCGGCGTGAAGATTGAGATTGCCATTCCCCGGGTTCATCGAGCTTGGACGGTTGACGAATTGAAAATATGGGGGTATGCCTTATGATGAAAACATGTGAGCCCGGGCGGCGGTGGGTTCTGTTGGCATTGATCGGGGTTTTGGTTGTGGCTTGGGGCCTGCGGATGCGCGGTATTGAGTGGCCTTTACTTCATCCTGATGAGTATAAGATTGCGTCATGGAGCCGTTGGATAGAGGAGCATTCGCGCACGATGATTCCCGGGTATCCCGGTGGATTCTTTCATCTGGTGAAGCCAATTCTGGTTATAAAAAATATTGTCCTTGAGGGCGTGACCGCCTGGCAAGCTTTTCTTGGGCATGGCGACACGGTGGTACCTCCGCTGCTTGATCAGACATTCCTGCTTCGGAAAATCAACGTTGGGTTTTCACTTTTGACCGTGTTGGTATTTTATGGATTGGCATTTCGGGCTACTGCCAGCCGGATAGGGGCTTTAGCTGCCGCTGCGTTTCTGAGCTTGTCTGTACTGCATGTGACGCATTCGCATTATGCGGAAACAGACATTGTTATGCTGTTTACGCTCTCCTTTGCGCTGTATGGGTGGATACGGGTGAGTGCGGAAGGGCGGTTATGGTGGATATGTGGGGCGGCGCTTCTGACGGGATTGGCGATCGGAACAAAGTACACCAATCTTCTTTTGCTGCCGGTGAGCGTTGTGGGGCTTGTTATGGGGCTTCGGGCATGGAAGAAGGAACGAAAGGGGCCTAAGGGGAGCGTTTTCGTCTTGTGTGCAATCCTGTTGATGGTGGCCGGCTGGCTTTATACGAATCGACATGTTTGGGATGGGGCGGGGTATTGGAAGAATCTTCAGTCTGCTGGACATTCAGTTTATGGGGAGCGGGCCGGATTGTTGGGACAGGCTGTTGGCGCCCCCCACGCAGCGTTGATTTCAAATTGGAATGTTTTGGTGGAAAACCTCACGCCCATTAGTGTGTTGTGGTTGGCTTTTCTCGTTTTAGGCGCTTTAGTCTCCGTGCGAACCCGTTATCGCTGGTGTTGGGTTGTAACCTGGCTGCCAATGTTGCTCTATCTATTTTACTTTCTCGCTGTGGCTCCATGGGTGCGGGGGCAGGAATGTTTGGTGTTTTTTCCGTTTGCGGCAATGTTTATTGCGATGGGTGTTGCAGAAAGCTTTCGGTGGGCAGGAAGCGTGAAGTATCGGGCGGGGGCTATATCGGGCTTGGCTGCAATGCTCCTTATAGCCTGCGTTGAAAGTGGAATTTCAGCTTTGCGTTTTTCCAATTTATGCGTCATGCCTGACGCACGGGTACAGGCAACCCGGTGGTTGTATACCCATGCTCCCCTTCAGGAGGTGGTCGGGACGGAGGACTATACGATTCCTGCGTGTCGGCTCTTCGGGAACGCCATATCCGTTCCTCAGATCGAATGGATGTCCCGTAAGCAATGTGAGCAGTCGAAAATGGCATACCTGCTCCGCAATGTTTCGTCTACGGGGCGTGGGTCTACGGATCCACGAACGCATACTTTGTATCTGAACTATGCTGAAAATCTAGCCGGTTTCAAGAGTCAGTCTTATCGTTTGTGTCATTGGGGTGTAGGCGGGTTGCCCTTTTCTTTTGTGGAGAACGAGATTGAATGGTGGGATGCCCGCCCCGTGGCGCCTTCGCTGATACTGGAATCGCCGCTATTTCGCCCCGTTTTGACGGGAAAGCATTCTATATGGGCCATTCCCATGACGGAGAGCGGGGTGGGTAGCGGGGTGGGCTTGAGTGTGCAACCCCAGGGGCAAGATTTGGTGGTGGGTGGGGAGAATAAAGGACGTCGTACTATTTACGTGATCCTTCAGGCTGAAGAGTGTGCTGTCGATATTATTGTGAACGGTATGGGCGACCGACATTCTGTGCATTTGGATCCCTATGAGGTTGCGGTTGTTACGGTGCGGCGGCCGTGGTTTATGCCTCACATTTCCGAGTATGATGTGGTGTCGGTAAGGGATATGCCAAAAAAAGGGTTTCAATCTCTTTCCTGTCATGCCCAGCTTGCAATGGACGCTCGCGAGGTGGCGATGATTCTTTTTCAAAAAGGATATGCCGATCACGCCTTAACCTGGTTATCTTCTGTCCCGGCTGGATCGGGATCGGCGTGGCTCCATTATGTTGCAGCTGTTGAGCAGGATGACTGGGGGCAGGCAGCCTGCTGGGAGCGGGCTGCGCGTCAGTGCTTGGAACAGTTTGAAATGGCGCGTGCTCTTCCCCCGGAACAGTTGTTGCTGAATGGCTGCTCAGGGGCAGCTTGGCAGGATCATTCCCGAATTCGGTTGCCTGAGGCGGGAACGGGGGAGAACGGAGTCTCCTTCACGCTGTCGCCGTTATCTATTGAACTGAAAACGGGCGAGGTTGGCACGAATATATTTTATGGCAGCCTTGACTTGCCTGTGCGTTTGGCCCCTGGGGTTTATTCAGTGCGGGCCGTATTAACCGTTCCTGTAATTTCCAGATCCTCCGGATCTTGGGCCATCACGGTAGGCGATTCTATTGGGAATACACGAGATCCACTACTGGTGGTGGCGGGGGTGACCTGCAAAGTAGAGCGTCAAATCAAGGTCAATAGGGAGCAAAATGTGGTTTTGAACTTTGCATCCGACCAAAAAGGCGGCAGGTTTGAGTTGTCAGAACTCGAAATTCGGTGGAATGAAAGTACGCTGTTCTGGGCTGAGCGACGCGAGCTGTACAAGGCTTTGATCCGGCAGGCTTGGTGGCGGGGGGAGGTTGACGTCGCCCACTCGCTTCTAGCCAAGGCGCGGGAGTCGATACGCGACGATGAGGGGTGGAATCGGCTTGAAAAGGCAGGCGATAGGGTGAAGGCGGATTGTCAAGAGGCGGGCGGGCTATTTTATCCATGGGTGAAGATCTTGGATGCAACCCCGGTTGCGCCGAATCGGTGTCGCATTCGTTTCGAAACCTTGAAAGATGATCCGCCGCCTTTGCGGTTGTGCGCGTACCGGAAGACGTTCGTTGGCGCCTGTAAAATATTTGAGGGGCCGCTTGCGCTTCATAAATTAGCCAAAGGGGATGTATTTGCCTTGGACATTCCGCTTCCTGAAAAGAGGCGCGTATCAGAAGTGGGGCTGCAGGTGACAGCTGGAGCGCAATGGGTCATTGGGAAGCTCCATGTGGAGGGGGGGCGGAAGGGGCGATATTGGGTCCCCCTTCAAGTAAGATGATGAAAAAACTGTATGTTTAAAGTGGGCTTGCCCTGATTGTTTTAGTGATATTCGGGATTCGTTACCCTATTGTTCCACTTTTCCTCATATTTTCTTCGTTGCGGCAGAGCCCCTTTGTAGACTACCCTGTGACGAGAGTAGCCGCAGGCGTAGCTACGGGCAAAGGCATTTAGAAGAATGAATAGGAATGGGCACTGCATGGCTGAAACACTGGAGTTGAGTATTGTAATTCCCTGCTTGAACGAGGAGATCACCTTGGGTAAGGCCATTGGCTTGGCTTGGGAGGCTATTCGGTTGGCAGGACTGCGTGGTGAAGTTGTGGTATCTGATAACGGCTCGACCGATCATTCCATTGCCATTGCAGAAGCCGCAGGTGCCCGGGTTGTGGTGTGTGCGCAAAAGGGGTACGGGTGTGCTCTCATAGAAGGGATTCGTGGGAGCCGAGGCGAATATGTGGTCATGGGGGATGCCGATGCCACCTATGATTTTCGTGAAGCGGTTCCCTTCGTGGAGGCATTGAAAGGCGGGGCTGATCTCGTGATGGGAACCCGGTTACGCGGGAACATTGCCAAGGGGGCGATGCCGTTTCTCCACCGCTGGTTGGGTACTCCGGTGCTGTCCTTCCTGATCAACCTGTTTTTCGGGACGCGGATCAGCGATTGCAATTGTGGAATGCGCGCCTTCAAGCGTGCCGCCTTTGATCGGCTTAATCTGGTGTCAGGCGGAATGGAGTTTGCCTCCGAGATGATCATTAAGTCCGCGATTCACGGGTTGCGGGTTGAGGAACGTCCCTGCAGTCTGCATCGGGATACGCGGGGCAAGCCGCCCCACCTCAAGACCTGGCGGGATGGCTGGCGGCATCTGCGCTTCATTCTTCTGTTTGCCCCCAATGTGGTGTTTGCCCTGCCGGGCTGGTTTCTGTTGGGGCTTGGCCTCCTGATTACCGGACTGGTGCTGCCGTATCCGTTCCAGGTGGGGGCATTCCGTATGGATCTTCACCACTGCTTCTACAGTGTGCCCATGATTCACATTGGCTATCAGGCGCTGTGGTTCCATCATTTCGAGAAATGCTTTGTTCAGTTCTCCGGGTATTTTCGTGAAACGGACGATCCGACCCCTGTCAGGCCGTTCTCTCTAGAGGTGTGGCTGATTGTCGGCGGCATCCTTGTGGCGCTGGGTTTTGGCGTGTTTACGATGATCTTTGTGAAATGGATGCATGCCTCTTTCGGAAGCCTGAACCAAATCCGCGCCGGTATAGCCGGTATGTCGCTATTGATCCTCGGAATGCAGACGGTGATGAATGCCATGAGTATCAGCATGATGGATATTAAACTTAAACGCTGACGATGCCCCTGTCATGTCTTCCCAGCCCTTTATCTCGGTGATACTGCCTGTCTACAACGGACAGGACTATCTGGCGCACGCACTGGACAGCCTGTGTGTTCAGGCGGATGTGTCCATGCTGGACGTCGTGGCCCTAGATGATGGATCCACCGACAACACCGTTACGATTCTTAAGGCCTATCAGGAGCGGCTGCCACTGCGTATCGTGGAACGGGCGCGGGCCGGTAACTGGGTGGCGAGTGTGAACAGGGGGCTGGAACTTGCCAAAGGGGAGTTCGTCACTATTCTTCATCAGGACGATTTGTGGTCTCCCGACCGGCTTGCGATACTTCGCGACTGGGTGGGGCGGTATGGGGATGTGGATGTTTTTTTGAATCCCTCCCGATTTATTGACCAGCAGGAGCGCGGGCTGGGGCGTTGGTCTTGTCCTTTGCCGCATCATGGTCGTCCGCTGGCTCCTTCGCAATGGTTCCCGCCTTTGGTCGTTCAGAATTACATCTCGATGCCGGCGCCGGTAATAAGGCGGGCGGCTCTGATGCGGATTCCCCGGCTGGATGAAGCCGTGATTTACACGGCGGATTGGAAGCTCTGGCTTACGGTCGCCTCGACCTGTTCGGCGGTCTATATTCCCCGCGTGTGCACTTCGTTCCGGATTCATCCCTTCTCTCAAACCATCCAGTGCATCCGGGATCTTCCGGATTACCGGCGGCAAATGCAGCAGGTGGTCGATGAGTTCCTGCCGGCTCTTGTGCAGTGTGTAGACGACCATGAACGCTGGCGGCGTCTGGCGCAATATTCCATCGAGGTGAATGTGGCGCTGGCGGCCCGGGCCCAGGGGGTGCGTCAAAGCCTGCTTGCTGTTATGGGGAACGGGCTGCGTCTTGGTGTGCGTGATTTCTGCCTTTATCTCAAGTGCTCCCGACTGCTGGAGCGGGTGTTATCCCGGCTGCGTGCGGGGTTTGCTTCTTATCAACTCAATCGGACGGCAACATGACAAAAAGCGATTCAACGGGTTCGGCCAAGTGGATGAAGGCGGGTGTGGCGAGCAGTCTTCTCGGCTGCGGTCTGGTTGCGGTGGTGATGATGTGGACGCCGCCATTGCTGGTTCTTCAGCAGACGTTGGTTATCTGGCCGAATGGATGCTTGCGCGAGGGTCGGTGGTTGCTGCTGGCGTCTATCCTGCTTCTCTCAGGGGGGAGTTTCCGGCTACTTCACCAAGCGGCATTCACGGACACTCTCACGCCCCGCTGGCGCATCTGGAGCCGGACACTCGGCCCGCTCACGCTGTTGCCGCTCGGTGCCGTGGCCGCGCTACTCGCGGATCAGCTTCCTCTGGTAGTTGTTTCAAATGTCCTTTTCTTTCTGCCGGTGGGTGTGGCTGCCATGGTTGTGAGCCGTCTGATTGACGGTGCGCAATCGGCTGTTCCCGGTGTGGTCAGGACGCGGCGATGGGCTTGGGGGATTCTGGCGGGGGCCACGGTATTCTTTACGGCCTTGGGGATCTATCTGTCGACCTTTGCGGGAGAGCACATGGGGGATGAGGGACACTATATCATCCAAGCCGAAAGTCTCTATTGTGACGGGGATCTGGATATCAAGAACAACGAGCTGGAACCCGGCAAGGATCTGGCCACGGTGGATCTTACCTACATGCATATTTGTGACCGATCGAAGGATGGGCATTGGTACAGTTGGCATCCTTACGGGATCTCGGTGTTGTTGGCACCTTTCTGGCCTGGGGGGATGCCTTTACGCCAATTCATTTTGGCCCTGATGTCCGCGATCGGATGCGTCGGCATGTTTCTGTTGAGTCGACGGCTGGGCGCGAGTGTGCGCTCCTCGCTGCTCGCCCTGCTGTTCTTCTGTGGCAGTTCATACTGGGCGCTCTATTCGGTACGGTCGCTGCCGGAGGTGTTGGGGGCAACGCTTCTGGTGTGGGTGTTCTGGGCCATTGCAGCGCAGAAGGAGAAGCCTTGGGTGGCGGTGTGTGTTGCCGCCGCCTGTTGTGTTTACCTGCCCTTTGCGCACTTCCGGTTCCTGCCGCTGAGCTTGATGGGATTCGGGTTGTATGGCCTTTTCGGATTGTGTGCGACGGGAAGCTGGGGGCGGAAGCTGAGCCGTCTGACCGCCTTTACACTGCTCTGTCTGGCGGGTGCGGCGGTGTACGCGGAAATTCAGTACAAGATGTTCTCCAGTGGCGCGTCCTACTCGGTCTCCGAGGTGCTGTTCTCTTATCCTCTGGGCGCCTGGGCCGCGCTGGCGGACTCCCGAGGGGTTACAGCGGTGCTGCCCGTGTTTATGTGGATGGCGGCAGCCTGGGTGGTCTGGCTGGGGGTTGACAAGGAGCACCGGTGGTTTGCCCTGGGCATCGGGGCGACGTTTGCCGCCTGCCTGCTCACCTCCTGCACCAATCCTTGCTATACCGGAGGCGCAAGCGTTCCAGGTCGCTATGTGCTGGTGGTTGTTCCGCTACTCGTTCCAGTGGCGGCCTGCATGCTAGACCGCGCCTCCCCGCTGGCGCGCGGGTGGTTTGTCTTTCTGGGGTTGATCTCCATCGCTTATCTGGTCGTGATTCTGGGGCGCCTGCCGGATCTTGGGCGGAGTTTTGTGCTGCCGGCCCAGGCGGTGAGTCATTACGAACTCCTGCGGGGGCTGTTCATTCCCCATGCTCAATTTATATCCGGAACAGCTGAGCAGTGCTGGACCACCTCGATTTATGTGGGGGCCGGCTTCCTGTTCACGGTGCTGTTGCTGGTCTGTCCGTCCTGTCGGAAGCCCGTCTCCATGGCGGCCTTCGCTGTTGTGCTTGCGGCGGGGATGATGGCGCACCGGTCTGCGGCAGGGATTGAGGTGAGTCCGTATGATGCCGGGTTTGCGGCGGCAGAGTTGAGTAAGCTCGATCTTGATCAGGCTGTGGTTACCCGCAAAGACGTTACGCAACGGGCTGCTTTGTTCAAGCTTTCCCGCATGGGATTTCCGGATGTCCGGAATCCTGAGCGACGCGCCATGGTCACCACGAAGGATCTTGGGGAACGGTGTGTGGGACAGGTGCTCTCCCAGCCGCGCATTGAGGATAATGATTGGGCGGGGCGCAGGTTCCATTGGACAACGCTTACGGCGCCTTTTTCTGTGCCGCAGGGACAGGTCGCAATACACGTCAGAGGCCGGATGATCGGGACGGCGGCAGTTGTTATCGCCATCCGGAAAGGGAATCATACGTTGTTTGAGGGGCCGCTTCCGGTACATGGGGGAATCGTTGAGGGTGATTTTTCCGCATCGGTCAGAGGGCAGCGGGGCTATGTCTATTTGCTGGTCAGGCTGGATTCAGGGGACGGTGAATTCCGCCTGGAAGACCTTTATTGGAGCCCCTACAGCGACCGCATGCTCCGGGATGCCAACCTTCAGTTACCAGAGCAGACTTGCATCATACGCCAGTAGCGCCGGTAATCGGGTGCATAGCGGATCCAGGGGAAACGGGGATGCCGCAGCACGGCGCCCACGCGGTTCTCGGCATAATAATCGGGACAAGGCGTGGACTTCGCGAGGATGCGCAAGACCGCCGTGCGAAGTTCCGCCACTTGCGGTTTCACGAGATCCATAGCGATGGCCAGCGAATTGCCGGACGTGCAATCATCATCGACCATCAAAACCTTCAGTCCTGTCAGAGGTCGATCAGGCGGCGATTTGATAATGGGTGCCGTGCCATAGAGCCAGTTGCGCAGGAACATGAAACCGATCAAGTCATCTGTGTCCAGATGTCCGATGCGGATTTGAGGATGGGACACCTTCATTAAGGTGACCGGGATTCCGAGCCGTTTTGCGACGCAGATGGCTGGATAGCTGCCACCGTTGGCCAAGCCCACCACGATATCAGGGGTGAAGCCATCATGCTGAACGCGGTCCACGAGTTCATCGGCGTACTGCTCCACCTGTTCGATGGAAAGAAACCCGCCACCCAGAAGGAGGAAGAGGTGGCGCTGGAGCCGCATGGCAAGCGATTCCGGGAGTGTCAGTGGGCCATAGGCTCCCCAGATCGTCTTCACACGATTCATGATCCTGAAAAACAGCGAAGCCCGGCGCAGGCGTTGGGGTTTGGCCTGGCGCACGGCGTCCATGAAGGAGGCGGCATCTGTAAACGCCGGCAGTTCAAAAACCGTCCGGTCGATATCTTCCGGCCGATGGGCATCGCTACCCCATATCATCGCTTTTCCTCTCGAGAGAGCCCATTCCAAGGCTTTGCGGTCAGTAGCATTGCGAAATGTTCGACTATTAAAGACCTCGACGATATCCACGTCTCTTTCGATTCGCGCTAACGCGTCGGCTTGAAGCGTGGATGGGCGTCGGGTGTCAAAAGGATGAGGAAGGACCACTAGGCCGCCTTGGGCGCGTATGGCGGCGATAGTCGATTCAACACTTAGTCCGGCGGGGATGGTGGATTGCAGGAAGAGCCCCATGATTTCGCCTTCGCGTGTGTATATTTCTTCACCAGCAACCATTTTAATGGCAGGATAAAGTTTTTGAAATTGCAGAGCACCATTCACTGTATTGTGGTCTGTGATGATGAGCCCTTCAATGCCTGCGGCATTCAGGCGGTTATTTAAAGCCGGTAGCGTTATGTGGCCATCGTGCGAATGCATCGTGTGAATGTGAAAAGCTGTTTTCATAACGTTCGTTTTCTTTGAAAATGAGATTCAGATTTTTGTGATAATTTCAGAATTAGATGAGGGCGTCAATTGCAGGAATCAGGGCAGATGCATCATTCCCATTTCCCCGTTGCCCCCTTTGCCGCGCTGCGGCAAAGGCAATTGCCCCCACGGATGAATTGGCTGTAGCGCGCCTGCATTTCCGTGGTTGATACTGGGAGGACGAGGCGTGCTACGTGTATCCGACAGTTATCTGAAGTGATGCACGGATGGGTTGATTTATACAGGATTAATTCAGTCTTGTTGTCGCCGCGGAATTTGGTATATAAATAATTTTCATAAACAGGCGTAACGGAATAAGGAGAATTCTTATGAGCGGAACTAAGTTGTTTTTGTCCCGTGTTTTGATGCTGATGGGGATCTTGGCCGGCGTGGATTTTGCTTTGGGGCAGGATCTGAGCGTTACGAACACTCCTGCAGTGACTAATGTGACGACGGCTCCTGTGGTGCTCGAGCCCGTTACGGTGACGAATGCCCCGTCGCATCCGATTGTAACTGAAGTGACTCCGGTCACGAATACCGTTGTCATGCCGGTTGTGACTCCTGTGCCTGTGGCCACGAATACGGTTGTTCTCCCTCCGGTAACGAATGTTTCTGTGGAAGTGGCCGAGATGTCTGAAGGTGAAGTGTGGCAGGCCGCCTCATGGCAGGTTGGCACGCGCATTACCCAGTTCAAGCTTCAGGACAAAACGCGCGGGACGCCGGGTAATGGGTCGTATTTTGGAACCATTACTGAAATCTCTGAGGAGCAGGACAATGCCCCGGATAAAGTCTACCTCCAATACCGGTTAATGAAGTCGCCGGTCTGGCTCGGGCTCAGTTACGATCATATTCGCGCTATCACCATGGATGATGGCAATGGCGACGGGATCCCCGACAAGAGTGGTGGAGATGGCACCGAAGATCTTCAGGGGATTATTCCCTATGTGCAGGCCGCTTGGAATAATTCCTCACGGTTTACGCCATTTGCCCAAGTGGGTTATGGGTTCTATAAAGCCAAGTTTGAGCCCAATTCTTGGGGCGATGATGGGCGTAGAGGGATTGACGCCAAGAAGAATGTGCATGGCGTTGAGATGGCGGGAGGCCTTTCGGTCAGGGTTTATAAAAGCCTCTCGGCCGAGCTCTTTACCAAATACGTGAAAGTGGACGACATTACCGGTGAATGGTTTTACAATTATGGTCAACACGGCGGTCCTTTTGTCATGACCATGAGTTACGTGGCTTATGGCGCCGGGTTGAATTTGCGGTTTTAATGATGAAGGGTGCACGCCATCCCGGGCTTGTCATTCTGTTTCTGCTTTTGTTTTGTGCGGGAGCTGCAGGAGTGTGGCTCCATTTCCAAAAGGCAAAAACCGTTTCTGTTCCCATTCTGATGTATCACCGGATTGGGGATACTTATGATTCGCCTTGGTGGGTCACGGTTCGGGATTTCGAGAATCAATTGCAGTGCCTGAAGGAGCAGGGGTATCGTAGCATTTTTCCCTCAGATCTGGTCGCCCATCAGCGTTGGGGCTGGCCACTTCCCGCAAAGCCGATCATCATTACGTTCGATGACGGGTATCTTAATGTTCTTGAGAATGCCGAGCCGCTCCTGAAAAAATACGGATTCCACGCCGTAAGCTACCTCATTACAGGAGCGGTCAGTGAATCACCCGAAACCCGGAAAACCTGGGAGGGTACACCGCTTCTCTCGTGGCCGGAAGTCCGGGCTATGTCGAAACGCGGGACCATTCGGTTTGGGGGGCATAGCCGGAACCACCCGAATCTTCGCGCTTTGGCAGATCCTTTGTCTGAAATCACAGGATGCTACCGGGATCTCAAGAAAAAAGGCGGACTCACGCCGGAGGGATTTTGTTATCCCTCCGGACAGTTTAAGGAAGAAACGCTGGCGTGTGTGGCACGTGCTAAATTCACAACGGCGGTGACGTGTGAGGATGGAATCGCCACCATAGGGCGCGGCACCAACCTTCTGACTCTCCCTAGAGTGGCGGTGATGGGGGGGTGGCATGGGTTTCATGTGGAAATACGGCAGGGAGAGGGGCCCGGAATGATCGTCGATGTTTCCAAAGAAGGGCATCCCTTGGAGTTTAGCCCCAGATGGGTGACCCGTAAAGGAATGGCGTTTGCTCAAGACGGATGGTTGCCCCCCGTAGAATTATCCACTAAGCCAACTCGTCTATTTTGGAAAAATACCGAACAAATTCGCTTTGAAGCGCCTGTTTTAGAACTTTGGGATAATTTTCACGTGATTCGTTTTTTGCACTATCCTTTGGCCAATCCTCTACAATGAAGGCGCATCGAGCTTGTTTTCAATGGCCGCCGGGTCAAGGCGCAATTGACGGGTCTGAGAGAAGGTGAGTTTTGGAAGTCCCACAATCGAAAACAGTGTTACAAAGAGCCCTGAAAAAGCGATCCAGCCAATCGTCGAGGCTGAGGCCCCATGCGTATTCAAAATCTGGAGAACTACCGCTACCAAGGTTAGGTTAGGACAAAGCAGGAAAAACGCCCGCGGATGCCCAACCGGGGGCATGGCGCGTTGGTACACGATATGCCGATAGGCGACCATCAGGATGGCCGATAAAAATGCGAGAAGGCTTATATAAGAAAATAATAGCCTGATGGGAATGGTTGTCCCCAGTGCGACCAGGAATATCGGAATCAGCAGGCGAGTGCTTAAGGGTGCTAGATGTTTTTCAATAGCCATCCCCTGATGCGTGGCGCGGTTCATGAACAAACCCAGAAAAAAAGCGGTCTTGGCTGATGATAACCCGAGTCGCTCGCCGACGGCCGCCACTAAGAGTACGAAAAGGACAATGATATGAACCCGCCATTGCATGGTTTTCCCAATGAGAAATAGTGTTAATCGGGTTAAGTGATTGGCGGAGTATCCAATCAGGAAAATGGCCGCTGTGATACCTGCCAGTTGGAGGCCGAATTTCCATCCGAACCCGGTCTTGATGTAGGCCGCGCCAGCGGACAACACAATGAGCGCCTGTATTTCCAGGATAACCATGACGAACAGGATATTGCGGCGAGCGGTGTCCGACATATTAGGCAGTTGTTGAAGAGCGGAATACGCCAGGCCAACGGAGCAGGAGCTCAAGGCCACAGCCGCCAGAAAGGATTCTCCAAAGGGAATTCCCGCGGTCACGGCCAGAAGGAAGCATAGAGGCAATTGGAATAACACCCACTTGGCGGTCGTGCCCACGGTGTGGCGTAAATCCTTGAGCGCAGGCAGGTCAATCTCAAGGCCAATGCCAAAGAGCAAAAGAATAAATCCGAAATTCCCTGCGGCATGCAGAAGTTCCTTCGCATCTGCCGTTATGACGGGACCAGCGACAAATCCTACCAGCAAATAGGCGACATAAGCCAAGGCAGGCCGACCAATTTTGCGGCAGAGGTCGGGTATTCCCATCAGGAGCAAAATGACAAGCACAATGATCTCAATTTCGTTCATTGCTCAGCGGTCCTCATTTCAGCAGCGGTTCTCGACATGGTGGATGTATTTCCTTATCCATTAGCATCCCACGAAAATCCTAAATTCAGCAATCACAATCTCGCAAACGAGCTTAAAACATCAGCGAATACAGGCTTTTATAATCATCAAGCGAGGCTAGCAACCTGCGAATCTTTTTCTGGAGCCGGCGGTCTCCGCCGGTAGTCTCGAAAACCACCCTCCGGCGGAGACCGCCGGCTCCAGTGATTGAAAGCGAGGGCACTCCTCAGTGAATTAAGCTATGGTCAGCACATGACGCTTATTTAAGGCATCCTACTGTCATGAGCCATGTGTCAACGGTTTATCTTTTCTGAAAAAACTTGATTCATGACCGTGGCACCTGCGACAGTGGAGCCTGTTTTTTGCCAGGGTTATACAATAGAGTGTCGACGCATCATGAACTTACGTCATATTCCAAGATATCTTGTCGAACGTCTTCCCGAAAATACCGTCCAGATCGCACAAACTGCGTTCTATGGAATCGGTGCCGGCTTGGCATCTGTCGCTTTCCTCTTGCTGACTAACCATGTTTTTTCCTCATTATTCTTGAGCCATATCAGCGATACCCCTCAGAATTTTTTGATCCATAGTTTTGTCGTCATCATGGGTTCTTCCCTGATGGTTGGGCTGATCTTGCATTTTTTTTGTAAGGAGGCCGCCGGCAGTGGGATTCCGCAGTTGAAAGTGCACTATTGGAAAGACCTGGGGTACATTCCTTGGCGGGCAACTTGGGTTAAATTTTTAACCGGTATCATCAGCATTGGGGGAGGCGCCAGTCTAGGGCGGGAAGGGCCTAGCGTTTACGTTGGGAGCGGAGTTGCGTCACAACTGGCAGGTTTGACGGGCAAGTCTAAGCAAAGCCGACGGGAAGCAGCCATGATTGGTGCCTCAGCCGCTCTTGCCGCCGCCTTCAATACACCGCTCGCGGCGATTACGTTTGTCTTGGAAGAATTGATCGGAAATTTGAATAGCCGGTTTTTAGGGAAAGTCGTTCTAGCGGCTGTATTCGGTGCTTTTACCGTCCATGCCCTAGTGGGGCGGCAACCGGCTTTTATTCTCCCCTCGATTAACTCTTGCTCATGGGTAGTTTATCTGTTGACCCCTGTAGTAGCAGCCCTTGCGGGTGGACTCGGAATCGTTTTCCAACGATTCTCCCTGTCTTGGAGAACTCGAATTCGGGAGGACCGGAAAACCCCAATTTGGCTGAAACCCATGGTTGGAGGTTTGATTACCTGGGTGTTGGGCAGCATCGTTTTTTTATCCGTTCATCGAATCGGCGTATATGGTTTGGGATATCAGGATCTTACGGCCGCCTTGACAGGGGGCTTGGCTTGGAAAGTGGCGCTTTTGCTTATGGTGGCCAAGCTCTTAGCCACAATTGCTTGCTATAGCTGGGGCGGCAGTGGGGGAATTTTTGCCCCAACATTGTTCATGGGCGGGCTCGCCGGGGCCGCCGTTGCTGGAGTGGCGGGCATCTGGATCCCCCTGACGGCGGCTGATGTAACCCTGTTGGCCGCTGCGGGAATGAGTGCCTGTTTCGGCGCGGTCGTTCGAGCCCCGTTGACCGCCCTCCTGATCGTGTTCGAAATGACCCACCAATTCGAGATTGTACCAGTGTTAATGCTAGGAATGATTGTGAGTCAGGCCGTTGCGCGGATGGCCGGAAAACATAATTTTTATGATGCCTTGCTGATGCAGGATGGGCATGAGTTGATTCATATTAAACCGCCCGCCGACCTTGCGGCCTGGCGAAATCTATCCGTATCGACTCTCGCCAACCGCAACCCGGTTGTGCTTACCAATTTGGAACCGGCGACCATTAATATCGCACTGAGCCGTTGGCCCTACGCCTGCTTTCCTGTATTCATGAACGGGCAGTTAGCAGGAGGATTGACACGAAGCGAAGCGGTGGACGCGCTGAAGTTAAAACGGCTTCCCCGCCTCGAAACCCTGGTCACTTGCACGGAAGATGAAGCCATCCACGTCGTGGCCAATAAAATGGTGCAATCCTCAATCCACATGGCCGCTATTGTTAAACCTGAAAGTGGGAGTGTGTCCGGTTTGATAACGTTGCACGACTTGCTTCGGGCCCAGGCCTCGCTTTCAGAGTAAGGGCTGGAACTTGCTCCTTGTCATCTGCTCTGTTGGGCGATATTATCACAATAGGTTTGCGGAAGATGGTTTAAAAGGGTGTGGCAATTCGGTGTTGCTACAGGGTTTCGTGATGGTAGGGTCGCCATCCATTCAGCTGAGTAAAAGAAGGTAGGAAGTGAATGGGCGGCCATGCAAGATCAAAAAAATATACCCGATAATAATACCAGCGTCCCCACGCTCGATGAACAGCGGCATGAAGCCCTCCAACGACTCCGCGAAAAACACTCTAAGACGACATTCTGTGTCGTCGGGGCAGGTCATGGTGGCCTTGCGATGGCGGGGCATCTCGGAGTCATGGGCTTTCCCGTGCGGCTTTTTAACCGTACCGAAGAAAATTTGCATGGTATTCGGTGGCATGGTGGCATCAAGGTCACTGGCGAGGTAGAGGGATTCGGTGCCGTTGAATTGGCCACGGCCTCCATGGCTGAAGCCGTTACCGGTGCGGATGTGATCATGGTGGTTGTCCCGGCGACCGCGCACCGCTTTGTCGCGGAAAAAATGGCTTCATGTCTGAAAGGAAGCCAGATCGTAGTTCTGAACCCAGGACGGACCGGCGGAGCATTTGAATTCCGCCAGATTCTATCCGCCAAGGGTTGTAAAGAGCCTGTCTTGATTGCGGAAACGTCCACCTTTCTCTATGCTTCACGGGCTCTTTCACGATCCGAAGCGCGGATATTCCGGATCAAAAATTCCGTGCGATTCGCCACCTTACCGGCATATTGGATTCCGGAGATTCTCCCGATCCTGAATCAAGCTTTCCCGCAATTCGTTGCAGGGGATAACGTGCTGTCCACCGGAATGGAGAACATCGGGGCTATTTTCCACCCGGCGCTGACCTTGATGAATGCGGGCTGGATCGAGTCAACGAAGGGCGATTTCGACTACTATATTGGCGGGATTTCGCCTTCCGTTGCGGTTGTGCTGGAGCGGCTCGACAGCGAGCGCGTCGCGGTGGCGGCACGCCTGGGAGTCCACTCGGTTTCGGCGCGGGAATGGCTCTACCTGACATATGATTCGCCGGGCCGTAATTTGTACGAAGCCATTCAGAATACGACCAGTTACCTGGGTATCCGCGCCCCGCAAAGCATTCTGCACCGTTATGTGACAGAGGATGTTCCGATGAGTCTCGTGCCACTGGCCTCGATCGGAAAGATGTTAGGTGTGGCCGTGCCCATGATGGAGATGGTGATTAACCTAGCCAATGTGATCCATGGCAAGGATTATTGGGCGGAAGGCCGGACGGTAGATCACATGGGACTGGCCGGACTGTCGATTAAGGCGATTCGCCAGCTGGCCGTCGGAGTCGAATGAAAAGAAATTGAAAGGAACGAACTATGGAAAAACTAAATGTTATTCTCTCTGCCCAACCCGCCTGGCTGATCGCGATATTTTTGGTTGCAGCCGGCTGGTTACTCGCCAGCATGATGCGCTCCCTCTCCGCGCGGCTATTGGCACTGCTCCATTTCAATCAGTTATGTGAGCGTGCCGGGGTTTATGATTTTCTAAGAAAAGGAGAAGTTCCGTTTACGCCAAGTCAATTAGTGGGCCGGGGGCTCTATTGGGTAATTTGGGTCTGGACTTTTCTGGGTGTTGCCCACATCCTCGATATTGGCGTGGCCGCAGAATTCCGGCATCGCATGGTCGCCGCGATTCCGACCCTGCTTAATGCCGCCTTGGTTCTTCTCGTAGGCCTGGTCACGGTGACGTTTATCTCTGGCTTCGTAAGAACGCTATCCCGCAATGCGGGAAGCCCCTATGCCGACCTCTGGTCAAGAATCACCCGCTGGGTCGGTGTGATTCTTGTGCTCACCATAGCTTTTGAACAAGCGCAAATCCAAGGCGTCATTTTGGGAGGCGTGATCCAGATTATCATTGCCGCCTTTGCTTTCGGCATGGCTCTGGCCTTCGGGCTCGGCTGTAAAGACATGGCCCGCAGTGCCATGGAAAAACTGATTGCCGATCTAAAGGAGCGCCATCGGACCACAACAAAGTCCGATATGGAAGGCTGAAGGCTCAATAAGGAGACCCCATGAAGTTACGTATTAGCAAAGACGATATCGTTGGACTGGTAAGACCCGCTCTTGATGCGCATACACTCGGCACGGTTTCGCTGGCCCAGCTTTTGGCCGATTGCGGCTGTCGATGCCTGCTTGCCGACAGCACCGTCTGTGGTTATCTGAACTCGCCGGAGGCTCCCGCTAGCATAAAGGGCTTTGTCAGGTGGATTAAGGAAGGCCACATTACTGTCTTGGGTGTTAGTTACAGGTTGGATCCTGAGGATGGTGCTCGCTTGGTCGGACAATTGGTTCATGGCCTAAAGACCGCGCGGCTATTAAAGGAACAGGGAGGTCCAATCCGAATTCTGTGTTTTGCGGGGTTACCAGAAACCTGTCAATTAGTACGTGCGCGTATTCCGGAGGTCAAGGTGGTCTTTCTGGGTGACGAGACGCCCATGGAAACCCTGGAACGGCTTGGCGTTGACGCTGCTTCCATTCCAAACGAACTGGGAACGGGGATTCGCTATGACGAGGATCGGCTCGCTTTCGGGCGGGAATTGATTCGCAAGGGGGACTATCTCACGGTCAAGCCGGTTGACCGTTCGGGGTACCGTTCGTTCGGCACTGCGCAAGACACGCTCCTGGCCCGTCTTCAACATGGGGCTGAGAATAACTTGCCACCATTGATGCGAGCCCATGTGGGGCCTTACCTAGCCAACCGCACAGAGGCTGTTCGGCTTTTTTCGAACTGGTGTAAGCAGCTGTCAGCCACGGGCTTCCTGGACGTTCTTTCCATAGGAACCTCCCAGCTCACACAATCTAGTTTTGGCGAGGAGTGGGGGGATGCACCTAATGGCGGGGGGGTGCCCCTGAATTCGCGCGAGGAGTTTGCAGCGGTATGGCAGGCAGCCCGCCCGATGCTGGTCCGCTCTTATGCGGGAACAAAAAATATCCCCGCATTGGCGAAAATGCATGAAGAGACCCTCCATATTGCCTGGCATGCCCTCTCTTTGTGGTGGTTTTGCGAGATTGATAGCCGCGGTCCGTATTCGGTTCGCGAGAACCTGACGCAGCATCTGGAGGCGCTCCGTTATATTGCTTCCACGGGAAAACCATTTGAGGCCAATGTTCCGCACCACTTCGCCTTCCGGGGGGCGGACGATGTGTCCTATGTGGTCTCCGCCCTGATCGCGGCGAAAGTTGCCAAGACGCTTGGCATTCAACATTATATTCTGCAAAATATGCTCAACACCCCGAAGTATACCTGGGGTGTTCAGGATCTTGCGAAATCCAGAGCGATGCTGCAGTTGGTGAAAGAGTTGGAGGACGACCGGTTCCACGTCATTTTGCAGCCACGGGGTGGCCTTGATTATTTTTCGCATGATGCCGAAAAGGCAAAAGCACAACTTGCGGCGGTCACCGCCTTGATGGATGATATTGAACCTGAGAACGCCTCCAGCCCCCCCATGATCCATGTAGTCAGTTATTCTGAGGGATTTAATTTGGCGGATCCGCCGATCATAAATGAGAGCATCCAGATCACACGCTACGCACTGCAGGAATACCGGAGGTTGCGCAAAAAAGGGGAGATCGATAACATGGTGAAACATCCCGATGTCACCGCCCGAACCGCCTCGCTCTTGTCCGAAGCGCGGCATGTGATCCGCACGATTGAATCGACAATCCCTGACCCCTATAGCGCAGAAGGCCTTTACCGAATCCTGGCCGAGGGCTTTTTGCCGGTGCCCTATTTGTGGAATTGTCTGGATGAGTTTCAGAAAGCGCGACAATGGCCGACGCGCATGATCCGAGGGGCCGTAGAGGTGGTGGATGATAAAGGCTTCCCTATAGGGGCCGCGGCTCGCATGCAGCGGATAAAGCCCTTTGCCGCCGGAAACGAATTGATATGAAACCCATGAATCATTCTGAAGTTGTTAGAGATCGTTCTGAAAAAGAAAGAAAAAATATGAAATCAACCGCAACGCTTACCTTGAATAAGAAGGCCTATAAACTGCCTATCGTGACGGGAACCGAAGGCGAAAAAGCCATCGACATCAGCCGTTTACGTGCTGACACCGGTTACATTACCTTAGATGATGGCTTAGGTAACACGGCCTCCTGTAGCAGTAGCATTACCTTCATTGATGGAGAAAAAGGCAGTCTTCGTTACCGTGGCATTCCCATTGAACAGCTCGCAGAAAAATCTTCGTTTATTGAAACCGCTTTTTTAATTGTACACGGTTCTCTTCCCACTGCGGAGCAATTGGCCGAAATCTCAAAAGGGTTGAATTTATCCTCGCTGATTCATGAGGACATGCTTCATTTCTTTATAGCCTTTCCTAAAGGCGCGCATCCCATGGGCATTCTCTCCACTATGGTCGCCTCGCTTTCCACCTTCTACCCCGTCCCTGACGAGTTGGATGAGGAAGCCGAATTGCGGGCTATCACCCGCCTGATTTCACAGGTGCGCACCATCGCGGCATTCTCTTACAAAAAATCGATTGGCGAGCCGATTGTCTATCCCTCGGTCAATCTGAAGTTTGTGCCAAATTTCCTCAATATGATGTTCTCCTCACCCGTCAGAGATTACGAGTTGGACCCGGATGTCGTTCAGGCTTTGGATATATTCTTCCTGCTCCACATTGATCACGAGCAGAATTGCAGCACGTCCACCGTGCGGATGGCTGGGTCGAGTCTCGCCAATGTCCACGCCGTGGTGTCGGCCGGGATTGCGGCACTTTGGGGCCGACGTCATGGCGGTGCGAACCAGGACGTGATTCACATGCTTGAGCACATTAAGAAAACGAAGGAAAATCCAGCCAAGTTTGTTGAGCGCGCCAAATCCAAGGAGGCCCGGTTGATGGGCTTTGGCCACCGCATCTACAAAACTGAAGACCCCCGGGCCAAAATTCTCAAGACCATCTGCCATAAACTGATGAACAAACCTGGAGTCTCCGATCCGTGTTTCGACATAGCAATGCGGCTGGAGGATATTGCCTCCCAAGATTCCTATTTTCTCGATCATAATTTATACCCCAATGTGGATTTTTACTCAGGGTTGTTGCTCAAGACGATCGGGTTTCCCCTCGATATGTTTACGGTTTTGTTTGCCATAGGTCGCACGCCGGGCTGGTTGGCACATTGGCGCGAAATGCGGCACGCGGAAGGGTTCAAAATTGCCCGACCTAGACAAGTTTTTCAAGGGTCAACCCTACGGGACTATGTGTCGATAGATGAACGGGGCGCAAAGTGATCTCTTGGATGATCATACCGGGCATGGCCCTTGTTGCCGAAGCTGTGGTGGCGGAGGGCGGTTCTATCAACTCCGCGCAACTTACAGGTGATCTCGTTTGGTTCGTCGTCTGGTTTCTCGGAAGTACCCTTGCTGCTAAAGCGACACTTGCTATCTGGACTTGGGTTCTCCTGCCGATGGCGAGGAGAACGCGGACCTCGCTGGACGTCATGATTGTCGAGAATACCCGGATCTCCATCCAGTGGGTCGTCTTTTCGGTCGGCCTGCGAATGGGCGCACAAGCCAGTTTTCAAAACTATCCGGCGATCACGAAACACATTGCGTGGAACTTTTATGTGGAAACAGTTTACGTGCTGCTGATCCTGAGTGTTACCGCCGTTCTCTTTTCCGCCACACACGCCCTGACAAAATGGTATATAATAGAGGTTGCCGGAAAATCACAGAACTCCTCGGACGGCCAGTTTGTCTCTCTTTTCGGCAAAGCAGCCCGGTTTATTTTCTTTTTCGTCGCCCTGACGATCATCTTTGGCCACTTTGGCATTCAGGTTACCGGCCTTCTCGCCACGGCCGGCGTGGCTTCACTGGCCATAGCTCTTGCTGCGCAGGAGACCCTGAGTAACATGATTGCAGGCTTCGCCCTGATGGCTGATCGCTCCTTCAGTCCTGGTGACCGAGTTGAGCTAGCCAATGGGAAGACGGGCGATGTGCTGGAGGTCGGCTTGCGTAGCACCCGGATCCTGGCCTTTGACAACACCGTGATCAACATCCCGAACGCGGAAATTGCCAAAAATCAGATCATCAATTTAAACGCGCCCAATGCCACGTTCAAGATCAGGGCTACCCTTGGGGTCGCCTACGGTACGGATCTTCGTAAAGTAAAAGCCATTCTGATAGCCATTTTCGACGCTCATCCGGTGGTGCTTAAAGAGCCTCCGCCCGCTGTTTACTTTAAGGAATTCGGTGAGTCTGCCTTGACCCTTTTCTACGTTTGTTCGGTCGCGGATTACCGGCAACAGTTCCAGATCCGTGATGAATTGAACATGGCTATCAAAGACCATTTCGAGGAGCAGGGCGTTGAAATTCCATTCCCTCAACGAGATGTGCATCTGTACGAAAGCGGAGCACAGAGAAAATCAATAGTCTAACAGCCTACAGTCTATTAACCTGCGTCCTGTGGGGCGCTAATGACTAGGATTGGTTGAATGATGATGTGGCAAAAATTATTACATGATTATCTGGTTCTCTTTGCGATGGTTAACGCTGTTGGGAATTTACCCATATTCGCCGATCTGACTCGCGGTATGGATCGTAAAGCCAAGTCGCGCACTTACCGAACGGCGACCCTGACCGCAGGCCTGATTGTGGTGGCCTTTGCTTTTCTGGGAGATTGGATGCTCAGGGCCGTTTTTCAAGTCAACGTCAATGCCTTCAAGATTGCGGGTGGCATCCTTGTGTTTGCCGTTGCTGCCCGGGGGATGCTGCTGGGCCCCCGCATGCGGGCGGAATCTGATGAGTTAAATGAACAGGTGGCTATTTTCCCCATGGGGTTCCCTTTCCTGGCCGGACCGGGCACCATTGTTACAACCATTCTGCTAATGCAGGAAAATGGCGGTGCGCTCACAGCGTGTTCGTCGGTTCTGGTCTATGCAACCGTACTCCCAATCCTTTTCCTGTCGTCCTTCATCGAGCGGGCCGCAGGTCGTGTGGGTGTGCTGGTGATTGCCCGGATCCTTTACATTTTCATAGCAGCGAAAGCGGTTGCCTTTATTTTAGATGGCATTAAGGCAAGTCTTTAGAGGGGAAACGTTATCACTATCAAACAAGGGGAATGCAATGTGTGGGATTGTTGCCACGACGGGTCTGAATAATTTAGAGCAAGTACGCCGTATGCTGGATCCCACATTAATTGCCTCACCGGTATTGTCCTCAAAACCGTTGTCTAGGACATGCAACCGCATAAGCCATAATTGCACCTTCCACGATCAGGAATACGAACGCCCATAAACATTTAATTTTTGTCATACCTAAACCGCCCTTCAAAGTCATACAAAGTAATAATGATTCAAGGCTATTGAAAGGTTATTTATAAGAGAGGATCTTGTAGGAGCAGCGCTTGCGCGCGATGTCCACCGGGTGCCCATTATCGCGACACAAGGTCGATAAGAGGATTCTCACGGGTGGGGCTGATAGCTTCCATGGTATAGTAATCGCCAAGGACCAGAGTCAGATTGAGATCCTCTCCAAGGAGCGGAGCCAGACTGTGATCCCCTCCTCGGAGGGGTAGGGGTGGGTATTTTTTTAAACTGAAGACGCTAAGTACATGCGAAGCACAGCTCACGCCTGTTGAAAAGCTTGCGACATGGTTTCTTGTTCTATTCTCGTCATTTGATGACGGGTCGCGACTTCGGGCCATTGCTTCACAGCTTGGCGAATGAAATGCATCATTTTGCGTGCATCTGGAATTTTAAGATGGAAAAAAAATGCCACTTCCATTGCCAGATCAAGATCCAGTCGGTTGTCGTTTTTCGTAATGTTAAGCGTCAGCCCTGTTCCAGCCGGGTCAGGATTCATGTCGTAAGCGGGCGAAAGCGTCCAGCCCTCCTTGGCGGAAAGAATAAACCCATGATTCCTTAAATGGTCATCCGTGTTGCTTACGCAGATGTTAAAAACGATTCGCTGCCAGAGCTCAGCGAGGTCGGCGTCGGGGGCTGACCCGTTGCGCATGAGGAATTCGGCGAGTTCTAGATAACTGACTCCCGAGGCGGCGTTAGCCCCGTCCGTATAGCCCAGAAGTGTCATTGCGGAGTCAAACTGGAGTCGTTGTCCGTATGAATTACGGTCGAAACGACGGGAGAGAAACGTATGGGCTCGGCTCGTGAAAGCGCGGGTCAGGGCTTCCGGAACACGGAGCCCTGCCTTTCGGGCAAGTTCATGGAGAACCATCTCCCACGCCCCCGTGTCCACATTCATCGGAGCAACTCGGGAATTTGGCGATCCATAGGTTGCCATGCTCGTCAATTCGGCATACACGCGGATCTGTCGTAAAACAACACTCATGGCATTGCCTCACTTATTGATTTGGCCGCACGTTTGCGTGGGATGAGTTTGGCATCCTGAAGTTTTCGTCCCAATAAGTCATCCTTGGCAACGTACAACAAGTCCTGCTCAAGTCCCAATGCAAACAGGACAAGAAAATAGGCACCAAAAGCCACGCGGGCACTCCCTTTCTCGATTTGCCAGAGCGTTGAACGGCTGATTCCTGCCCGCTCAGCAACAACAGCAGCACTTAGTTGCCGGCGCAACCGGGCTAATTTGAGGTTCTCTCCAAGAATGGGTAAAACTTTACGCGCTGTCATGGGTAGGTTAAATGTTTGTTTCATAATGTCTCATATAATAGACATATATTGGGTATCTGTCAAATATACAAAAATTGATGCAAGTGTCCGATGTCGCTCGTGTCCTGTCCAACCCATCCCGATTCCTATAGCCACCCTCAATAATACTACCGGCAAAGACCGCCGGCTCCAGTTTCACTCTTTGGAGCCGGCGGTCTCCGCCGGTAGCCCCCCCACAGGCGCGAAGCCTGACACGTTGCTAGAACTCAGCTACGACGCGGCCAC